>JBDKJC010000106.1:0-8131 GCA_039796815.1 Cyanobacteriota bacterium
AAGCAATTGTGTCCACCTAATTTCAAGTTAGATGCAGAATCAGACGGAGAGCAAATTAGCTGGACACAATTGCTTTCAATGCCGATTATTTCTTATCCCGATCAAAACAGTTGTTTTAAACAGATCAAACATTACTTTGAATCGGCAGGGTATCAATTTAATCCTACTGAACAAGTTCGTGAAAGCGACACAATTGTCAGCCTAGTTGCCACAGGTTCGGGTGCAGCTATTTTGCCTCAACTGTCGGTATTTTATCTTCCCGTAGGGGTTACTATCTGCCAGTTACCCATACCTCTACAGCGCATTGTGGTGGCAGCAACTCTCAAAGATAGCGATCTTTCTCATGCAGTTTGGGCATTTACCGATTTTCTCCAGCAGCAATGAGCAATGAGTCCTAAAGGATATGCGAAGCGGTATGGTTTACCATTAGCTCGCAAGCTCGCGTCACAATGAGCAATGAACATTGAACAGTAATCAGTAATCAGTAATCAGTAATCAGTAATCAAATGTTTTTCTACCATTTTTGCTACCTGTTTGGGTTTAACTTGGTTGTAACGAGCTTTATCAGGCATCATTACTAAAGCGGGAGCTTTTTTGCACTGTTTAAGACAGCCTGTTTTTTGAATCGGAATTTCTTCTGTTAAACCGCGATCGCTTAATATAGATTCTATTTCGGCACAAACTTTTTGACCGCCTTTTTTCCAGCAGTTGGATTTTTGACAAATCAGCACTTTTGCCTTGGATTTAATTTTGCTCTCAAATAAAGGTAATAGAGATACTGTTTTAGTCTTAACTTTGGGCAGTTTGGCTAATGCCTCTGGAGCAAGAATTACTACTCTTTTGGCTTTGTATTTGGTTTTGCCTGTTTGGGGATCTTGTTTTACTTTCCCTTCGACTTCCAATTGACATCCAGGAGATAAACCAGCAAGTTGTTTACTTAACTGCTTAGAAATTTTGATCCAGTATTTACCTTGCTCTGTTTCTAGCTTGAGATATTTGATTTTATTTTGCTTGTAAGCAATTTTACTCAGCTTGCCCTTAAAATTGAAACTGGCAATCATACTGCTAATTTTAATCATTATAAAATCATTATAATTTTAGTCTACATTCCAGCAATCGTTTAACCAGTCAACCAGCTGATGACGCTGCGCAGTCGATTGTCTCATCACGCTCCATACTTGTACCAAAGTTGTAGGGCTATCCAAATTTACCAACAGAGGTTCATTTGTCGAGCATTGACAATCTATCTCTAAAGCTTGTAGTCGTCTAAATACTTCCCAACGATAAGCCCACTTGACAGCTATTACTCTTCTTGCCTGCTGATTTACTAAAGAATTGGGTTTTTTTGAATTGCGATCGCTCATCTTGAATTTTGCTAAATATTGGAGGATTAAATCAACTGGCTTATTGAAAATAAAAATCAATAATTGTCTTTGAGAAGATTATACACAGTAATTGATAAATAGTCTCAATAAAATCTGTTTAATTTACTACACATCCCAATATTTCAACTGCCACATGTTTGTTGCTGCTGCTCAAGCTTGCTGTTGAGCTTGGTCGATAATCCCAGAACAGCTGAGCTATAAAGTCTTTGTAACTCTTGAACAAAATGCTGGGCTACTTTAGAGTTGGTAATAATAATTACAGCCTCATCATTTTGATAGTTAGCCGCCTCTGACCAATTTTGCGATCCAGAAATTATGGTTGTGTCATCTATAACTGCAACTTTATGATGAAGTTTGTCCCCAGAACTTACTAATACTGTGCCGACTGTATCCAAGCGCTGAAGCCAAGGATTGTTATTAACTTCAGGTTGACAATCTAAATAGAGACTAATTCCTAACATATCTAACATCTCGCTGTAATAACGATAGGCAAAACCAGGATCGAATATTCCTTTTATTTCAACCCCTTGGTCGTGTTTGTTTTGTAAAATATCGGCCAATTCTTGTTCACTAAAGACAAATAGAGCCAAGCCAATTGATTTTGTGGCGCTATTAATTGTTTTACCAATTAAACCATTAGTACTAAAACTCCAATTCTGCTGTTGAGAAGTGGGAGAAAACTGGATAGTAATCTGAGTATTTTGCCAGTTAAAAGATTGTGGCGATCGCCAAGGTTTAGCTATACCGAACCTGCTCTCAATTCCCGTAGCAGAATTACCCCACATATAATTAAATTCTTCGCTAAATATATTAGCTACTTGAGCATTATTAATCCGTAAAAGATGATTAATATTACCTTTAGTTTCTGGATTATTAAAATCTCCGTGGATATCACTAAGAGTATAGTTAGTCGAGCCAGCAACTACTTTTTTATGATCGATAACCATAAACTTATGGTGCATTAAACCACTTCCTTTTGAGCCATCAGCAGTATCATCAATCAAGCTGACTCCTTCTTGTTTAAGAATAGCCAAAGCATCTTGTTGAGCAATTTCAGCATAACTTAATTGTTGATCTTGATTAAGATCGACTAATTGGAAAAGCTGTTCATATTTTTGGCGATCGTGCTGATTTAATTGACTAATTTCAGCAGAACTCAATTGCGTAAAAGACTGACTATTATCATTATCTAAAATCACTCTGACTTCAACTCCATCACGATGCTTTTCAGCTAAAGCTTGAGCAACTAACGGTAGGTTCAACTCATAAACAGCCAGCTCAATTGAAGACTGTGCAGTGGCAATTTCCTCAATAATTATTGCTTCTAAATTATCTCCTGGACGCTCAATTTGGCGATAAGGATCGATATATGTCTGTTCCTGGGTTTCTCGATGATTAAAGTAAGCTTGAATAAATTCATCTTGAGGGAGATTATTTGCTCTGTCAGTATCTTTTGAGCAAGAGGCAAGCAACAAACAGCAATAAAATAGCCTAGTTAGGCGATGCATAACAATTATCAGCGTACTGCCGTACTGCCATTAAATAAACTGCTCCAGCATAAAGCAAGTAACTCAGAATCAACTACTCTTTTACTAATAAAACCATCTCTTTTGATCGGTCTGACACTAAGCTGTCGGGGTGATAAGATACCTGAAGTCTAAATTCAAATCTAATTTCGCTTTCTCGAATAGTGAAACAGAGTCACAGATTACTGATATCAAAACTAATATGTCAAAGCAGAATATTATCCGCCACAGTACGCATTATTTGTTATTTTTGCTCCTGTTAATCGGATTACCTGGAAAACTACAGGCGCAGTCAGCAGTGGATTCTTCAAAAACCGAAGCGCAGAGTCAACCAGATAGTACTCCTGCCAGTCAGCCAACCAGTATCTTAAGTATCGAAGGTGGAAAAAAGCTCATGATGGAGGCAGATCGGGCAATTGAGTCTCAACAATACGATCTAGCCGTCGAAAAGCTACAGAGTGCGCGACAGGTTTATAACCAGCTATCTAACTTCTATCTCCAGCTATTTAATAGCTTTACAGGATTAGATAATGCTGCGGCTGAATCTCACCGTAAAAAAGCCTTAGACACTAGCCTGGAGAGAGATCGAGCAACCTACCAATTAGCTTTAGTCCATCGCTCACAAAATAAACCAGAGCTTTCTGTTCCCCTACTGATTCAAATCATTACTTCTCAAAGTCCTGGTATTGGCTTGGGTAGAAAGGCATATGAACAATTACTAGAAATTGGTTTTGTTGATATTCCTTATACTCCTCCCCAACCAGGAGCAGTTCCATCTAACCCACCCGTAGCACCTCCAGCTCCTAATAGTCCACCAGAAAGTCAAGCTCCATCTCCTGAAGCTGCACCCGTAGCTCCCACTCCTTAGTTTGTTTAATGACCAATAGGCATTCTACCTACAAGAGTCAAGTGTTTTTGCTTAGAATAAATGTAAAATAGTTACTCTGAGCAAGCGTCATAATTTCATGTTTATCAATTCCATCAAACCAACCACACAATTATGATTAGTTATGATTAGTCCAGAACAAGTACAAACCATGATTCAAGAGCGACTAAGCAATGCCGAAGTCAAAGTCGTTGGCGATGGACAGCATTTTGAAGCCATTATTATTTCTCCAGATTTTGCGGGTAAAACCAGAGTGAAGCAGCATCAAATCGTATATGGAGCATTGCAATCCGAGCTAGCATCAGAGACTATCCATGCTTTATCGCTGAAAACTTATACTCCTGAAGCTTGGCAAGCTAACGGTCAAACCGTATAAAGATTTTAGGACAATGATCCCAACGAATTCCAACGACACTTGGTTAGCGTAAACAATCAAAAAATAGATAATAGATAATTAAAGATTATGACACCAGAAGTAAAAGCAAAAATAGAACAGTTGGTTAATCAAAACAAAATTATGGTCTTCATGAAGGGATCAAAATTAATGCCTCAGTGTGGTTTTTCTAACAATGTGGTGCAGATCCTCAATACCCTAGGTGTTCCCTATGAAACCGTAGATATTTTAGCCGATCCTGAAATCAGACAAGGAATTAAGGAATATTCTAACTGGCCTACAATTCCCCAAATATATATTAATGGAGAATTTGTTGGTGGCTCAGATATTGCGATTGAACTGTATCAGAATGGAGAATTACAGCAAATGGTAGAAGTTGCCTTAGCTTCTTAAACACCTGACTTCTGTACGGACGTTCCATGGAACGTCTCTACTTCTGACTTTTGACTTAAAACCAGTCAATCATGAGGAAACTAATTGGAATGACTATAAAGCTAATATGATTCCCCAATTAATTTAATTTGAAGGTAATTGATATTATTAATAATACGTCTAATGTGAATTAAAATCTGACTCTAGGTAACTTTCGCCTTTAGAAAGAATTATTATTTCTAAAGTTAAGAGAGTATTACGCTTGCTTAATCGTCAAATATTCTCATTGTCACTTAGTTTCCGAAAGCTAAGAGCTGATAGCTGATAGCTGATAGCTAAAAAACAGTAAATTTGAACGAAGCTAATTCACATCAAGCGTTAATAATAGTCAGTGTCAACTTCCATTTGAGTTTGAGGATTAGCCAACTCAAAATTTGAAGGGTCACGCAAAAAGCTGATTGCCTGTTCTTCTAGACGATGAATATGGTACTGTTCCACAAAATTGCTGTTGCGCAGACAGGCAATATATCCATCTAAATAAAGCCGAATCTCTTCAAAGCTATAACGTCTACGCCATAGATCGACCATGCCGTCAGTAATTTTTTGATAGTGTCTAATTGTTTGTGGATCTTGGAGAATCATAAATCTAATTAGGCTATCTTGCCCAGAATATCAGTCGAAATCGAACTGTTGTTAAGTTTTTTATCTTTTTATATTTTACCGTGTTGAGTTTTAACAATTACATTTTTTCGGAAAATTTGGGAAAATCAGTCTTTAGTATTAAGCCAAATCTATTAGCAGGTTCAATAATTAACTTCATTTACATATTCCTTACAGCTACATATTACTAAGTACGTAAAAAATTCTTGGACATGCAAAAGCAAATCATTAGTGTTGCTGCATCGTAACCTTTGCTACAAAATATCGTCAAAGCCTCTGTTAGCCTTATCTTTATAAGAATTCTCCTAAGCTTAATAATGAGGCAAAAGTGGTTTCAGGACATATTTTGATAGTTGAAAGTAATCCTCACTTGCGCTCACTACTGGGTTGGCATCTGCAACAAGCAGGTTATACAGTTAGTCAATCTGCTAGTCTGCAACAAGGTCGGGATGCTTTTAATCGACATCAACCAATATTAGTCATTCTCGATTCAGATTTGCCCGATGGGGATGGATTAGAGTTGTCTCATTGGCTTTATCAACAGCAAGATTCTCTAATTCTGCTGCTTTCGGCTCGCAGTGGCGAACAAGATGTTGTTAAAGGCTTAAAAACTGGCGCTGATGATTATTTGACCAAGCCATTTGGGATGCAGGAATTCTTGGCGCGAGTTGAGGCTTTGGTTCGCAGAAGACGTTCTGCTGGTATCGCTCCTTTGTCAATGGAATGTAAAGATCTTAAGATCGATCTAGCACAGCGACGAGTACAGTTAAAAGGGAGCTTTATTGAATTAACACCACAGGAGTTTAGCCTCTTGTATGTTTTAGCTCAGGCGGAAGGAAACCCTCTAACTCGCTCAGAATTGTTGCAGCGAGCTTGGCCAGAAGCGATTGATAACCCCCGCACAGTAGACACTCATGTTTTATCTTTGCGTAAAAAAATTGAGCTGAATCCAAGGCAGCCTAAAATTATTCAAACAGTACGTAATATTGGTTATCGTTTTAATCCTGAATTAGTCGAGGCAGATAATAGTTTTTTAGCCGCCGTTAATCTACCAGTAGGTCATCAATCTCATCTAAGCTCTGTATCCCGTCTTGTTTAAAATTTTCCCCCATCTTAAAGCCACTCTTGTGCTTCTTCTGACCGTAGCTGAACTATTTTTTGACTGACTTTTTGCCAGTTAGCTGTTGTCGCAGGTAGATCTGCTAACAGATTTCCCTGACTAAGCAGTAAAAGTCGATCGCCAAAATCTTGAATTAGCTCTAGTTGATGGTTAACCATGATAATTGTCAGGTTTTGCTCTCGATTTAGGTTTGCTAATACCTTCAATAAGTAGGTTGCTGTTCCTACATCTAAAGCTGATGTCGGTTCATCTAATAAAATTACTTGAGGCTTCATTATTAAAGCACGGGCGATCGCCACTAGTTGTCTTTGTCCTAAAGATAGCTGTAATTCTGTTTTCGTGAGCCATTCTGCGGGAATACGCAGTAAATCTAGCCAAGTATCAATTTGAGTGTGAATCTCTGACTCGGATAACCGTTGTAACTGGAGAGGATAGGCTAAAGCATCGATTACCTTCATCCCTAATAACTTTGGTTCTTGAGGTGCTAGAACCAATCGACGACGCAATTCTATTGGGGTGTATTCTTCAACTGCCAGTTCTTCAAAATAGATTTTTCCTTGGCTAGGAGAAACCAAACCGTTTAACAGTTTAAGTAGGGAAGTTTTCCCCGCTCCTGATGCTCCCACAATACTGACAATTTCTCCAGATTTAACCTCAAAAGAAATATTTCGCAACAGCAGATCGGCACCGATAGTAGCTTGAAGAGCAACTTGCTCTAAACGCAATACAGGAATAGAATTGCGATCGCTCATACATTATTTAAATTAAATAGTAGAGTGCATTACAATCCAGCATAATCTAAATCTTAAATTAAAATTTAGCGGAGTAATCCTAATTTTAGGTTGCTTTATCCTGTAATGTAAGTTCCTTGCCAAGCTGGCAACCTCTCTGGTTGGGATGTATAACAAGGAAGATTAAGTTGTGTTCGCGCATTCCCTGTCACTTAAGCATCATTGCTAGAGGAGTAATATTTTGAAGCTGAAAAAACTGGCAAATTGGTTTTCCGACGAAGATCCTGAAAAAAACAAGCTCGAACAGCCACCCCAGCAAACAGATGTTAAATCAAATACTGAATTGGCAAAAATGCAGTCAACAATCGAGAAACTAAATCAGGAGCTACAAAAATCTCACAAAGAACTAGCTCAGACTAAAGCGCAGTTACAAATTAACCAGGGTTTTCAAATTGAGTTGGGAGAAACTCAGCTTAAATTGCAAAAAACGGCAGCTGAATTACAACGCTACAAACAAGAGCTTTTTGAACAACAAAAGCAGCTAGGCAGCCTTCAGGCAGAGCATCAGAAGACCCAGCAAACGTTGGCACAAATGATCGAACAACACAGTTGGCCAAGTTCGATCGAAACTCCAGTTCAAGTTATCGAGATCAAAAAGACTTTACCAAAACAAGAGTTTGAAACTTTGTGGGGTTTTGGCATTATGAGTCCTGCTGTTGAAACAATTATTACTACAGGAGCAATTCTAGTTCGCGGTTGGGTGTTGGGCAAAAAAGCTCAGGCCAAAACTGTAAAAGTTCTTTATCAAGGAAAAACCTTACTAGAAACGACCGTTAACCTGCGTCGTCCGATAATTGCCCAGCAGTATCCTGATATTCTCACGGCTGGGCAAAGTGGTTTTGAGTTTTCTTTAGCCGTTACTGGAATAAGCACCGAAACTGAATTAAATATTGAAGCCTGCTTACAAGATGAAACTATTGTCTCTTTGTGTAATTTGGTTTTAAAACCTCAGACAATTGAATCAAATGACACACAAAGTTTGATTCTAGATTAGTTA
>JBDKJC010000107.1:0-8111 GCA_039796815.1 Cyanobacteriota bacterium
TGGGTGGTGCGGTAGCAACCCTATTTCCGATTACTTGGAATGAACCTTTTGGTTTAGTGATGGCAGAATCGATGGCAGTCGGTACACCTTTGATAGCTATGGCGATGGGTTCGACTCCAGAAGTAATTGAAGCTGGTAAAACAGGATTTTTGTGTCGCAGTGTTGAGGAATGTATTGTGGCGCTGGATCGTATTGGCGAGATAGACCGCTTTGCCTGTCGCGATCGCGTTGTCGATCAATTCAGTGTCGAGCGTATGGTTGACGACTATGAAGCAGTTTACCAAATGTTAGTCCAGCAGTCTCGACTCAATCATCGTGTGCCGAATTTCGTTGCGGATGAAAATCGCTTATCGGCATAAAGTATGTAGAATCTAAATTAATTAAACCTTTACTAAATAACAATTTGTAAGAATTTTTAAGATGCTATGACAGAGCCTCTCGAACTCAATGGCAAAACCTATGTCCCCCTTGAAACCTCTCCAATTCCTCAGTGGCCATGTGTTAAAAACGAATCGAGGCTTTCTACCCTAACTCTTAAGGACGATGACATTTTCTTAGTTACGGATACCCTAGGCAATATTCCAGGCTGTTTACCAGGCGAAGCCAGCAGTAGTGTGGGATTATTTTGTCAAGATACTCGCTTCTTGAGTCGTCTAGAGTTACAAATCGATGGTCAGTCACCAATTCTCCTGAGCAGTAATGCCCGCCGTGGTTTTGCCCTTTCTATTCTCTGTGCTAATCCTTATTTAGAAAAACAGTTAGAAAAACAGCAAATTGGGGCCGAAACGATTGGCATTGAACGAGAAATCGTGATTAATGGCGGACTGTTTGAAGAATTAGGAATTACTAATTACAGTACTAGTCCAGTTAGTTTTGAGCTTAGTTTGAGTTTTGATGCCGATTTTGTCGATCTATTTGAAATTCGTGGTTGGGAACGCAAACAGCGAGGCAAACTATTGCGTTTAATGGATGAGGCAGAAGTCGAGTCAGAAATTATTGAAACAGAAGCTACTTTAAGCGAGAATTTAGAAGCCGATATCGAGGTGAGCGAACAAGCAAGTAGTCCTTTTATTTATGAATCTCATTCCGAGTTTACTGGAAACAAGAGCGATCGCGGAGCGTTGATGGAGTCTAATCGACCTCTTTTAACAGCCAAAGCAACCAAGGATTTAGTTTTAGTTTATCAAGGTTTAGACGGGGTAGTAAGGTCGTCGAGCATTCAATTTTCTGCCCGTCAGCCTGACTATTTTAAAGGTAACACTGCTATTTGGCGTCTTGAGTTAAATCCCCACCAAACCACATACTTAGGCTACCGCGTGCAGCTATTTGCTAACAATCATTCTATTTCCAAAGTTGGTACGCCCATGACCTTGATGCAGGCAAAAGCAGCAGAGTCAATGGAGTTACAAGCATGGCAGCAACAGGTAACTAAAATTCGCTCCGACAGTAACACTTTTAATCGGTTAATTGAAAGAGCAGAGCAAGATATTTATCTCTTGCGCCAAAGTTTTGAAGACAAAAAATTCTTATCAGCGGGAATTCCTTGGTTTTCCACCTTGTTTGGTCGAGATTCAATTATTGCAGCCTGGCAAACGCTAATCCTCGATCCCCAAATTGCTAAAGATACTTTATTTATCCTCGCCGAATATCAGGGAAAAACCGCAGATCAATGGCGGGAAGAAGCGCCAGGGAAAATCCTGCACGAATTACGGCTGGGGGAAATGGCGCGCTGTGGTGAAATTCCCCATACTCCCTATTACGGGACGGTAGATGCCACTCCTTTATGGCTGATTTTGTATGCCGAATATTATGCTTGGACGGGCGATCGCGAGACGATCGAACAACTATGGGAGGCTGCTCTCTCGGCGATGAGTTGGATCGATCGCAACTTAGAGCAAACAGGATATCTAAGCTATGCGCGTAATTCTCCGAGTGGTTTGCTCAATCAGGGTTGGAAAGATTCTGGAGACTGCATCGTTGACCGTCAAGGTCAATTGGCAACAGGAGCGATTACCTTATGCGAAGTTCAAGGTTACGTCTATGGGGCAAAAATGCGCCTTTGTGCGATCGCCGATTTAATGAAAAGAACCGATCTCGCTGGTAGATGGTATCGAGAAGCGCTAGAACTCAAAACTCGCTTTAATAAAGATTTTTGGCTTCCCGATTTAGATTACTGTGCCTTGGCATTAGATGGGGAGGGAAAACCAGTGGATAGCATCACCAGCAACCCAGGTCACTGTTTAGCAATGGGAATTTTACAACCCGAAAAAGCGATGAACGTCGCCGAAAGACTACGTGCGCCAGATCTGTTTAGTGGTTGGGGCATTCGTACTCTGAGCAATTTATCTCCAGCTTACAATCCGATGGGCTATCATGTCGGTTCGGTTTGGCCTCACGATAATAGTATTATTGCCTTGGGTTTACGCACTACCGCTAGAGAAGTTCCCAGAGAATCATCTGGTTTAGTCGAGCAAACCCTCGAAGTTGCTACGGGAATTATTGATATGACTCTTCAGCAGCCATATCTCAGACCGCCAGAACTGTTTTGTGGATATGAACGAAGGGAAGAAAATACCCCCGTACGCTATCCTGTAGCTTGTTCTCCCCAAGCATGGGCAACAGGTACATTATTTCAACTATTGCAGGTGGCAATTAATCTTGTTCCCGATGCAGCCAATAACCGTATGCGCGTCATCGAGCCAGTTTTACCCGAATCTATTAATTCCCTTTCATTGCACAATCTTAAAGTCGGTTCGACAATCCTAGACTTAGAATTTGAGCGTTTGGGTAACACCACTGCTTGTCGAGTGGCGAAAAAACGTGGCAATCTCAGGGTAGTATTTGAAGCTTAATTTGACGTTAGTTACAAGCTGCATTGCATCCGCTTGTCGGTGCAGTAATTGACTAGTATCTACTACCTGCTACCTACGTAAGGTCGTTCCATGGAACGACCCTCCCTACTACCTACTACTATCTAGACTATCTTCTCATTAATACCAGCCAGCTCATAACCATGAACGCGCCAACTATAGTCTTGCTGATGCTGTACGATAAACACGACTTTAACTAAATTACCTTCTCGATCCATAATCATCGCAATTAAGGCAGGAAAATTATTTACCAGGGTAAAACCACGAAACATAATTGAGCGAGGCTTAAGTATTGCACTGTAGTTAGCGGTTATTATTTGGCTAAAATCTTCGAGGCTAAATTTACTTTGAATCTTAGGACTAGTTAACGATAAAGCTGTAGCTAAATCGTCTGCCTGAAATGCTTGTAGTTGATTTTCGATTAGCTGACGAATCAGCATTTTGTCACTTTCGGATATATACATTGAGAACTATTTCAAAAACTAAAAACTGATTATTGAGGCTCGAACGTGAGTAAATATTCTTGGTTTAACCTTTAACCGCACCTGCGGTTAACCCTTGAACGATCTGACGTTGAAAAACTAAAACGAGAATCACCAATGGTAGAGTACCCAAAACTGTAGCAGCAGCGATAGGGCCATAAGGAATATCAAATAAACTTGCACCTCCTAATTGAGCAGTAGCTACAGGAATTGTTTTTTTAGCTTCTTGTGCAATAAAGGTGAGGGCAAAAATATATTCATTCCAGGCAAAAATAAAGGTCAAAATGCCTGTGGTTGCCAGAGCTGGCAAGGTCATCGGTAGCAAAATATTAATTAGCATTCCCCAGGTTTTGTAGCCGTCTATCTTGGCTGCGTCCTCTAAATCTTGAGGAAGTTGCTGAAAAAAACTTCTCATGACCAAAATTGTCAAGGGTAGGTTAATCGCTGTGTAGGGAATAATCAAAGCCAAATAATTATTACCCAAGCCTACAGCCTTAACTAATTCTAGTAATCCTAAAAATAAAAGCACATAGGGAAATAAAGTAATAATTAAAATTCCCGTTAAAATAAATTTTTCGCCTGGTAAACTTATCCTCGTGAGGGCATAGGCAGCAGGAGAACCTAGTACTAAACAGGCAATAGTAGAAATACTTGCCACTAAAGCGCTATTCAAGATATAGGTCAAAAACGGACGACGGCTAAATAGTTGAGTGTAGTGTTCAGAAGTAAACTCACTTGGGAAATAAACATTAGGAATGGCCGAAATATCTGCGTTTAACTTGACCGAAGTAAGTATCTGCCAGAGAATTGGAGCCAGAAAAAAAACCATTATGGCAACAATTGCGCACCACAGCCAGAATTGAGCGAATGAAACGTTGAGTTTCTGTCCTTTGGGCTTAACTAACGACATAGAACTGCCTGGGTCAAGGTCACTATTAAAACTATGTTACATTCTTTGGGTACTCAAATTAATTTTAAATATGCAGCAGCAAAAATCATATATCTTGCGGTGTATTTATTAATCTAGTTATATCTAGTTATTAAGATCTACTAACCAACAACGTAATATAGACTTAGGTTCGATCTCCATAGCAAATGTATGAAAACGCAACGTACTCGTTCGCAAAAGCGCATTCTGACTCTACTTCAAAGTCTCAAACGTTCTATTTCGGCGCAAGATTTATATATTGAACTCCGTAATCGTAAACAGGATATGGGTTTGGCTACGGTTTATCGTTCTCTTGAGGCTTTAAAACTACAGGGAGAAGTACAGGTACGTACTCTAGCCAATGGAGAATCTGAATATAGCTTAATTAAAAGCGATCGCCATCATCTTACCTGCGTCAACTGTGGCGCGTCGATTGCGATCGATGAATGTCCTGTACATAATTTAGAACAGCAGTTGGAAACATCCCACACCTTTAAAGTTTACTATCATACCCTAGAATTTTTTGGGTTGTGCCAAAAATGTCATTAAACTACTTTCAAAAGCCGAAGATCACCTTGGCACTTAAGCTTATAGCTGAGGCAAAGCCCTCTATTTCACCCTATACTTTGGATGCTCTGAGTTGTCCACAGGCTGCGTCTGCTTCCAAGCCACGAGAATAGCGCACGCTGACGGCAATATTAGCTTGTTCGAGAATATTAGAAAACTCTCGGATGCGGTGATTTTTAGGTCTTTGATAGTCAACTTCAGAGATAGGATTGTAGGGAATAAGGTTAACGTGAGTTTGAAAACCTTTTAAGCGCTGGGTCAATTCTTGCGCGTTTTCAGGTAAATCGTTAACCCCTGCTAATAAGACATATTCAAAAGTCACTCTTCTGCCAGTTACCTGGATATAATCTCGACACTCATCTAAAAGATGATCTAAAGTATATTTTTTAGCACTGGGGATCAATTGTTCGCGCAAAGCCTGATTAGAGGCATGAAGACTAACTGCCAAGACAATTTGTAGTCTGTGCTGTGCTAGCTGTTGAATTTTACCAGGAATACCCACTGTCGATACTGTAAGCGATCGCGCACCAATTCCCACATCTTGATTGAGAGACTTAACCGCCGATACAACCTCATCCAGGTTTGCCATTGGTTCTCCCATACCCATGAACACCACGTTACTAACTCTTTGCTCAAAGTCTGATTGCACCGTCAACACCTGATCGACAATTTCGTGAGCCTTGAGATTACGAGTAAAACCGCCTTTTCCCGTAGCGCAAAAATCACAATCCATCGGGCAACCAACCTGGGAGGAAACGCATACCGTTAGGCGTTTAGCGGTGGGAATACCAACGGCTTCGATAATCAAGCCATCCGCCAGACGTAATAAATATTTACGAGTTTGATCTGGTGCAACACTAGAATAATGCACAGTTGAACGCCCTAGGGGATAATCTGCCATTGCTTCGCGCCATTGCTTCGGCAAAACAGAAATATCTAAAAGCGATCGCGCTCCTTTTTGATATAACCATTGATATAGTTGTTTTCCTCTATAGGCTGGTTGTCCTTGCTCTTGTACCCAGGTGGTTAATTCCTCTAAAGATTTACCTAAAAGGACTTCATGAGTACTTGGCTTGATTATTTGTAGCGTCATTATATTTTATGTATCGGCAGTAAGTATCAGATTAGCTACTGAAGACAGCTTATATTTCATTATCTACTGGTTATCAACAGAAATCTCTAAACATCTATATTTTACAGTTAATCGCACTCCACAAAATATAGGCTTCCATAACTAATTCATTTAATTCATTGTGATGATTTTAAAAGATGAATTTTGGCGATTACTTTTTTTCTACCCAATCTCTTCTCCCACTGATTCACCCCAATCTACTTCCTCATGTTGCAGATCGGGAGTAGCTCCTTCTAATAATTCTTCTAGAGTGTAACTAGGCTTGCCAACAGAATTAAAACTTGGTCGCCAACGATATTTGTTCAGGTCAATTTTGCCGTTACTTTTAAACTCGATTCCTTCTTCTTCCAATAAAACTTTTTGTAAATAATCGCCACCTTGACGTTGAAGTGAATAAGATATTTGTCCTTGGGCATTAATGACTCGATGCCAAGGAATATCGTCCTCAATTTGAACACGAAACAGGGCATATCCGACTAAACGGGCTTTGCCATATAATCTAGCTAGATCGGCAATTTGTCCATAGGTCGCCACTTTCCCCCAGGGTATTTGGCGAACGATGGTGTAAATGCGATCGTAATTAGACATTTAATTTAGACATTGACATTGTTGGTTAGAGAATAAATATAAAGGAAGATTTAGCCAAGCATCGCTTTCCCAAGGAAAACACTTGTATAGCAGCGTTAAAAACTGAGACAGGACGAATTTTGACAAGCGTTTGGATTGAAGCTTCTGTAGATTCAGCCTGCTTGTGTGCAGAAACAGGAGCAATTTGTGAAGCCCATAAACTAAATGAACGAGTGATTGCGTCTGTTTGTATTTACTGGAAAGCAGATACACAATCCGTCAAGATTCTACCTGCTTGTGGAGTATGTCAAGAACGTCTTGCATTTTGGGGTCTTGATGTTGAGATAGCAGTCCCCCATCAAGAATCTGAGGAAGCTTGGCAATTTTTGACACTCAGACAACTACGCCCTTTCTACTGGAATGATAAAATTAGATAAATAATCACTAATACTATTACTTAATAAAATCCATTCTTCCAAGCTTAAATCTTCGGCGCGACATTGAGGATTAAAACTAAGCTGCTCTAATATAGTAGTTAAATCTGCAATTTTAATTAAACTTTGCAAATTGTTGCGTAACATCTTACGACGGCTGGCAAAACCCAGCTTAATTAATGTTTCTAATTGCCGTGGATTATTGGCAGGATGTTTGATTCTGGGACGTAATCTAATTACAACTGAATCTACTTTTGGTTGGGGATAAAAAGATTTGGCAGGAACATCACAAATCAGTTCGCAACTAGCTAGATACTGTACCCGAATTGATAATGCACCATAGGCTTTAGTTCCTGGAATAGCTACTAAGCGATCGCCTACTTCTTTTTGTACTAGCAGGACAATAGATTCATACTGTTGAGGTGCAGGAGTTGCAATTTTGCCCAGTAACTTAGCAATAATTGGCCCTGTAATGTTGTAGGGGATATTAGCAACTACTTTGTTTAGGTTTTGAAACCGAGAAAAATCTTTGAGCAAGGGTGATAAATCTGATTTCAAAAAGTCATTTTGAATCAAAAGAAAGTTTTCTTGCTCACCATATTTATAGACTAGCTTTTTGCACAAATCGCGATCGATTTCTACCGAAACTAAAGCAGTAACTATTGATAGTAATCGACTAGTTAAATTACCCGTTCCTGGCCCAATTTCCAGAACGCGATCGCTTTGGCTTAATTCCGCAGCCAGAATAATTCGATCTAAAACCTTTTCATCCCGCAACCAGTGCTGTCCAAATTGTTTACGAGGTCGAATAGAGCGTCTTGTCGAGCTTTTGCTGGAGGTCATCTTAAAATTATGTTTAATTGGTCAAAAAACAACAGTTTTGTTGTCGTAAACGAGGATACGGTTTTGTAAGTGCAGCCTAACGGCGCGAGATAGCACTAGTCGCTCTAGATCTTTACCTTTGCGAATTAAATCTTGGACAGTATCCTGATGATTTACTCGCGCTACTTCCTGTTCGATAATTGGTCCTTCATCAAGATCTTGCGTCACATAATGAGCCGTCGCTCCAATAATTTTAACCCCTCTAGCGTGGGCGCGATGATAAGGTTTAGCTCCAGGAAAAGCAGGTAA
>JBDKJC010000108.1:0-8075 GCA_039796815.1 Cyanobacteriota bacterium
TCAACAATATAAATGCGATCGCTGGTCGAGAATAAACTGTTAAAACCAACCTGCTGATTGTATTTCGCCGATAGCTCTTGGATCTCTTCGCTAATTTTAGCGGTCGGCACATCTTCTTTAAAATCTAAAATAATTGAGTTGAATTCTCCTTGTTGCGCTAGTCCTTTAAAATTGAACAGAGCAAATCCAATTCCCAGAACAAATAAGCACAGCAGCAATAACTTTTTCATGGCTATTTAATTTAGCTATTATTTCTTTATCTTTTAAAGATAACGTAACTCTAGTCTAGCGACAGTAGCGATCGCTAAAGACTTTTAAGAATATTTTTACGCGGATTAAACTCCTCTAATTCTCTTAACTTTTCATATAGTTCTTTTTCTTGCTCGGTGATTTCTTTAGGGGTAAAAATCTGAATTTCTACTAGCTGATCGCCTCGATTGCCTGACTTATCAAAATAGCCTTTATTCGCCAAGCGTAACCTTTGACCCGAGCGCACTCCATTCGGCACGCTAACCTTAACTAAACCATCAATCGTCGGGACTTCAATTGCACTACCCAAAATTGCTTCTGTAGGGGTGACAGGAACTTGGCAATAAATATTTTCTCCCTGGATTTCAAAAAAAGGATGACGCGCTACCGTAATTTTGAGATAGAGATCGCCTGATTCAATACCTTGTCCCTTAAGGCGAATCCGTTGCCCATCGATCATTTTGGTGGGCATCTCAACCTCTAGGGATCTACCATCTTCTAAACGAATTTTTCTTTTGCCTCCCCGATAGGCTTCATCTAACCCTAAAGTAAGTTTTGCTTCAATATCACGGCGTGCAGGACGGGAATTAACCACTCTCGTCCTTTTGGTTGTACCTGGACGATAGTCCTCACTTTCTACTCGACTGCGGGAGCGGTTATCGGTATTCGTCCTTTCCGCATTGTTGTTACGCCCAAAATTACCCAAGCCAGTTTTATTAATAAAGTTTTTACGATTAAGGGACTGGTCATACTGAACACGCCTAGTTTGGTCAGACAAAACCTCGTAGGCTTCATTGATGTCTTTGAACTTTTCTTCAGCAGCTTTATTGCCCAGATTGCGATCTGGGTGGTACTTAATAGCTAGAGTACGATAAGCTTTTTTAATTTCACCACTAGAGGCGTTTTTGGTCACGCCCAGCATTTCATAATAATTACCCACTGCCTGCATATCTCAGTTATTGGTTAGCAAATTGTAAAACTATTAGATATTAGAACCACTCATCGTCCTCATCATCCCAGTCGTTGCCGTAAGGATCGTTGCGCGAAGGATTACGACGACTGTAAGGATCTTGGTTCGGGTAGTTATCACGGCGATTATTCTGAGGATAATCAGCGCGACGAGATGGAGGTGACTCTCTACGGGGTGGAGAAGGGTCTCGATTGCTGGAATTACTACTATAAGGGTCATAAGGATCGGTGCTATAACCACGACGATCTGGGCTGTCGTAGCCTCGATTACGGCGATCGTCATATCCTCCAGAGGTGCGACGGGATTGACTACCGTAATCATCATAACCATCATTCAGATTATCATTGTAACCATTTCCGTAACTATCATTGCCGTATCCCGCAGCAGGACGACCTACATCACGGCTAGGAGGATAACCATAGCCACTGCCATAGCCACTGCCTTGACTACTCCCATAATCGCCATAGTAATCAGTTTGGCGTGGATTATAAGAATAGTCGTCCTCATACTTATCATCATCTCCCAAGAAAGTCTTCTTAATTGCCCCGAAGAAGTTATCATCGTCCTCATCGTCATATTGCAGTCGAATTTCACGATTCAGCTCATACAAGGTATCTTGTAAATCTCCTTCAGCCCGATCTAGACTTCTTTCATCATCTTGTTCCAGGCTTTTAAGAATTTCTTCACACAAAACATCGATGCGACTGCGGTAATAGCTGGCAAACTGACTACCAAAATCGAGGGTTACTTCTTTGAGCTTACGTTGCGCCTGATCGGTTAAAGCTTTAGCACGATTGCGTTTTTCAATTCGCTCCCTTCTAGCACGATCTTCTTCAGCAAATTTATCCGCTTCACTAATCATGCGATTAATTTCCGCGTCACTCAAGGTGGAAGCACCCGAAACAGTAATCCCCTGTTCTCTCCCAGTGGTTTTATCTCTGGCTGTTACCTGCAAGATCCCGTTAGCATCAATGTCAAATGATACCTGAACCTGGGGAACACCTCTGGGTGCAGGAGGAATACCCGTTAGTTTAAATCTACCCAAAGATTTATTACCATTTGCCATTTCCCGTTCACCCTGAAGAGCATGGATTTCCACGACGGTTTGGTTATTTTCCCCAGTTGAGAAGACATCCGAACGACGCACGGGAATAGTTGTATTACGCGGTAGCAGTTTTTTCATCACGCCGCCAATGGTTTCCAGTCCTAAAGAGAGGGGAGTGACATCTAACAGCAAAATATCTTTCACCTCGTTAGTCATAATACCTGACTGAATCGCTGCTCCAATTGCCACAACTTCATCGGGATTGACGTTTTGATTAGGTTCGAGGTCAATATAGCTACGAACTAGCTCTTGCACCATAGGTATGCGAGTTGAACCACCCACCAGCACGACTTCATCGATATCCATCGGGCTTAATCCAGCATCGGCAATTGCCCGTTTGAGAGGACGACGTAAACGACTGACGAGATCGCCACACAGTTCTTCAAATTTAGCGCGATTGAGCTGGATTTCGATATGTTTAGGGCCATCTTCGGTGGCGGTGATGAAGGGTAAATTGATTTCCGTAACCGAGAGTTTTGATAGCTCAATCTTGGCTTTTTCTGCTGCTTCGGTTAGTCTTTGCAGTGCTTGGCGATCGACTTTTCTCAGGTCAACCCCTTCTTGTTTGATAAATTCTTCGGCTAACCAGTCCACAATCCGACGGTCAAAATCATTTCCCCCTAGTTGAGTATCGCCACTGGTGGATCTAACTTCAAATACTCCATCGCCAATATCGAGAATTGAAACATCAAATGTACCCCCACCTAGATCGAACACCATGATAGTTTGAGGGCGACGCTGGTCGAGTCCATAAGCTAAAGCTGCTGCCGTAGGTTCATTGATAATCCGCAGTACATCTAGTCCAGCAATTCGCCCTGCATCTCTAGTCGCCTGACGTTGAGAATCATTAAAGTAGGCAGGTACGGTAATTACTGCACCAGTGATAGTTTCGCCTAAATAACGTTCGGCTTCTTCGGCGAGCTTGCGTAAAATCATGGCTGAGACTTCTTCAGGGGCAAACTCTTTTTTCAGCTTAGGACAGCGAATTTTGATGTTACCCAACTCGTCCCGCTTAATGGTGTAAGGAACTCGCTTCGATTCTGGCTGTAGTTCAGCATATTGACGACCCATAAATCTTTTAACACCATAAAAGGTATTTTCTGGATTTAAAACACTTTGCCGTCTGGCTAGCTGCCCAACCACTAATTCTCCATCTTTATTAAAGCCAACTACAGAGGGGGTAGTTCGCATTCCTTCTGAATTGGCAATTACCGTAGGTTTTCCCCCCTCCATTACCGCCACTACGGAGTTAGTTGTCCCCAAATCGATGCCGACTACTTTGCCCATATCTCTAATAGTCTCCTTGAATCGTTCCCCAAAATATATATACTACGTGGTTTTAATTCGCTTTGGCAGCTTAACACTATACATAAGCTTTCTAATTCTCTCTAGTTTACTTTAATAAATATAGAGGCTGAGAGTTAAGAGTCAAGAGTGAGTTGTTTCCAGAAGTAACAATAGAAGTTGAGTAATATTTTTTTTACTTAAAACTAGTAAATTTGAACGAAGTAATCTATATCAAGCAAAAATTATGATTTATTTAGATTCGGCTATTTTGGAAGAAGCTAGAACAGCAGTGACAATGGGCTGGGTGAAAGGAATTACTACTAACCCTACTTTGTTAAAGAAAAGTACTCTGCTTCCCGAAGATTGTCTGGAACAACTATCTGCCATCTGTCCTGGGGAACTATATTATCAACTCTGTGCTAGCGATTTTGAAAGTATGATCCAAGAAGGATATCGAGCTGCTGAGATCGTCGGCGATAAATTAGTCTTAAAAATTCCAGCTACTGAATTGGGTTTTCGCGTCACAGCTCATTTAGCTGCCAAAATTGCCTGTTCGGTGACGGCGATCTATAGTCCCGCCCAAGCAGCGATCGCCTCGGAAGCAGGAGCAAAATATGCGATCGCCTATGTTAATCGCGCCACTAAATTATTAGGCAATGGTCTGGAACTGGTACAGTCTATGTCTCAGGTGCTAAAACATAGCCAGACAGAAATTTTAGCCGCCAGTATTAAGTCACCCCAGGAGGCAGCAGCCACTTTACAGGCAGGAGCGCAGCATCTTACTCTCCCCTTAGATATTCTACGAGCAATGACGACCCATGAGCTGTCGCTTAAAACTGTAGCCGAGTTTGCCGATCGAGGAAGAGGAATTTCTATGGTTTCTCAGCCCGAACAAGTACGTTAGCTAGCTCTTGAAACATCTGCTCAATGCGATCGCCTGTCTTGGCAGAAGTTATGTAAACTCCCAAAACTCCAGGAAAATTGCGAAACTGGTAATTTTCCACTAGCTTGGCTAGTTTTTCTGAGGGAATTAAATCGGCTTTATTTAAAGCTACTGTTGCTTGTCCTTGGGGATTAACCTCAAAAAATAGCTCCAAGTGCTGAGTAAGGTTATTTAAAGTATCAGACCGACTCAGATCGGCAACAATGATTGAACCACTAGCTCCTTTAAGATAGTTAGGCGTAATAGATTTGAATTTAGTATTTCCTTCAAGATCCCAGATCAGGAGATTGAGCTGGTGTCTTTGGGTGTCAGTTGTAACGTTGAGCGATTTACGAGATACCTTAACTCCCACTGTCGAAAGATAGCGATCGCTAAATTTGTCTTCGATAAAACGGCGTACTAGACTGGTTTTACCAACATTAAAATCTCCTAGCAAACAAATTTTTTGGGTAATGGTGGACATGAATACAGTATATTTATTTAAAGTTCGGAGGAATTAAAAATTTAAAGCTAACATATCGCCTAAACCACTCTGCATGATTACGCTGGTTATGGTTAGCCCGAAGTGAAGAATGACAGTTATGCACTAGTCGACTAGATTGGATTCCTTGGGCTACTAAAGCAGTTTTAACACTTTGACAACGCTTTTGACTTAGGTTTTGGTTGGTTGCAGCAGAACCGATCGCGTCATTCGAGGAAATTAGCTGTAAATGTAGTTGTGGATATTGTTGTAGAAGTTCTTTAACAGCATTAATTTTGACAAAATTGTCAGTCAAATCTAGCTTACTCGAACCTGAATTGAAATAAATTCGCTGTTTGATGATGGGTAACTGCCGATCTATGTTAAATACAATCTGTTCAACTCCTGGTACCTGCCTAAATGCTTGACCAATGGTTTGGCGAGTAGATTCATCCAGCACAAATCCGTTGATGGTTAGAGTCTTTGGCTGATATAAAGCCTTAATCGCTACTTTTGGCTGTTGATTAAATAAATTTGTCAGTCTTTCGATTTCACCGACGATCAGGCTGGGAGGAACAGGAACTTGAACCGCCACGATTTGATTATCAACTTCTAGCTTATTTTGGTTAGCAATTTCTTGTAGGATAGTTTCAGCGCGATCGCGTAGATAGTTATCAGGTACTCTACCTCGCACAATTAATTTACCCTGCTTGACCGTCGGATCTAAACGATATACCGATAGTTCTGGTGCAGCATCTAGCTGAATGGCTGTATATTGCTCAATACTGTGGGCAATTCTGGCACGATAGATACCTATACCCCAAGGAACAAAAACTAAACCCAGAACCAAAATTAGTAGCCAGAGTAAAATTGGCGAAGACGATTTTGGCGATTGATCTAGATCTATATTGGCTTCGGTGAGTCGCTCTAGTTTAGTTTTAATGGCGATCGGAACATCCGCCAGATTACCATTAAAATTTTGAATTACCCGATCATGTTCTAGGACTATTTCCCCCAAAATTCGCCGTGTTTTGGTAATAAATTCTCTAGGCGGTTCTCCTGCAACTATCACAGCTAAATAGCAATAGCCCGCAACTTCAATCAGAATTTGCCAATCACCATAGTCGAGCAAATCTAGTTCCGAACCTGAAGTAATACAATCATTGGCAAAGCTGCGGATTGCCGTCAACATGCCCGCTAGGACCTCAGAGTCGAGATGTTTTTCGCCAGGAATTTGTATTTCCTCAATTATCAGTCCAGAGTCTTTAGCGATTAAAAATATTGCTCGAACATGGTATCCTACCGACTCTTGAAAAATTAGTTCTGCCTCAGAAACTCTCTGTACTTTGGCGCGAAATTTACGTTTAATTCCTTCAGGAGTTAGCGTTTTTTCAATCTTACTGTTGATATCTTGTACTACTTCCACCATGTATTTAGCAATAGTAGTACCGATCACAGGATAAAGAGCATCGACCATGGCATCTTTTTCCGCTTCAATCTGAGCCTTGATTGCCTGGCCCATTTCAGGTCCTAAAGTCTGAGGAATAGCATCCTTATCCAAAAGTATCTGTTCTCTAATCGCCAGGGCAATTTCTGGAGCGATCGCCCTGGCAATAGATAGTGGATTGAGTCTAATTTCATCTTTAATTGCTGCGGGCAGAATTTTGGCGATCGCCGCTGACATTTTAGGCAAATCTTCTCGAGTCCGCTCTTCAATTAAACGGTCTAATACGGGTCTAACTGTTTGGATTATGCTCGATCGCGAATTATCCAGCTTAAATTCTAGCAATCCGACGATTAACGGAATCAAACTATTAACCGTATCGGCTAAATCTTCAGGAGTAGCGTTTTGTGTCTGAATCTTCTCCAGATCTTCGATTGTAGTGATGTCTGCTGGTCTTTCTTCCTCCTCAGATTTTTTTTTCTCTATTTCAATTTTAATGTCTTTCTGATTTACTAAATCTGATTGAATCAAATTGAATTGTTGAAAATCTTCAATGACTGGTTGAGCTGATTTTGATAAGTTAAAATTTGCTTGCTCTGGCGACTCTGAATCTAAATTAGGAGTAGATGTTTCTTCATCAATTAAGATTTTAATTAGGTCTTCAATCTTTGCTAAATCAGCTGAGTTTAGATCCTTGTGGGCAGATAAATCTGGCAGATTTGGAGCATTTTCATTCATAAACAGTTTTGATTAAAAACATACGGGAGTAAATCGAGTCCTAAATTTTCTCTCATCAAAATATTATCTTGACTTAAGACTCAATTGACTAGTTGCTCACCCTCAACTGTTATTAAATCTTATGTTGGGGCGTATTGCTAATCCTTTAAATCGAGAAGTCACAGATTACTCCGCCGTAAGACGACGGAGCCTGCTGTGACCGTTGGTGAAAATAGATTTAGTTGCGATCGCAACGTACATATATAAAAAGCGATCGCGTCATCCCATTCTTAATATACCTGCACTAACTTGTCTCGTTTAAAGCTAAAGGTATGGCTATAATTAAAGACAGCACATACCTTTGAAAAAATAATGTTTCAAGAACTCGAAGCCGTATTCGATGGGACAGCCCTTCAACTAGAAGTTCCTTTAAATCTAGCCCCAGGTACGAAGGTAAGAGTTATTGTTGAAAGTGTTGTACCTAATGAACTTAAGCCACCTAAAACGTTTCTCCAAACTGCTCAGTCTTTAAAATTAAAGGGTCAGCCTGATTGGTCAGAAAAAATTGACCAATATTTGTATGGGGAAACTCTTTCTGAAAATGATTGAGGTCTTTTTAGATACTTCTTTTGCGATCGCCCTATCTTCGGTCACCGATCAAAATCATGTACTGGCTGTTAAACTTGCTGAGCAAATTGTTAAAAAACTAGGTAAGCTACACCTGACAAAATTATCTAAGTGCGATCGCTCCACCCCATTCATAATATATTTGCACTAACTCGCCATGTTTTTCGCTATCTTTTTAAGAGGATCGAATTTTCCTTAATCCTTTTATCCTCAAACCTAGTTTTTATACAATATGGCTTTTGCATCAGTAGTACGGAGGCTCGAAACATCACC
>JBDKJC010000109.1:0-8050 GCA_039796815.1 Cyanobacteriota bacterium
AATTAGATTATGGTAGCGACAACCAGCAACACCGTCCCTGTCACCGTACTAACTGGCTATCTCGGTGCAGGAAAAACCACTCTCCTCAATCGGATTCTGACCCACGAACACGGCAAGAAAGTAGCGGTCATCGTGAACGAGTTTGGAGAAGTGGGTATTGATAATCAACTGGTAATTGATGCCGATGAAGAAATCTTTGAGATGAATAACGGCTGTATTTGCTGTACGGTTCGCGGAGATTTGATGCGGATTATTGGTAATTTAATGAAGCGTCGTCATCAGTTCGACCATTTGGTAATTGAAACTACTGGGTTAGCCGATCCTGCCCCCGTGATTCAAACTTTCTTTGTCGATGAGGATCTACGGGACAAGATCGCTTTAGATGCAGTTGTCACTGTCGTTGATGCCAAACATATCCAGCAACATTGGGATGCAGAGGAGGCACAGGAACAAATTGCTTTTGCCGATGTGATTCTTCTCAATAAAACCGATCTCGTTAGTCCTGAAGAATTAACAGAGTTGGAAAGCAAAATAAAAGGAATGAATGGGATGGCGAAGATCTATCGGACTCAAAACTCTGAGTTATCGATGGATTCCTTATTGGGAGTGCAAGCCTTTGACCTAGATCGCGCTTTAGAAATCGACCCCGAATTTTTAAGTGAAGATGCCCACGAACACGATGAATCTGTAAAATCTTTTGCCATCGTCGAATCTGGAGAATTAGATGGACAAAAACTAAACAACTGGTTGAGTCAATTGCTACAAACTAAAGGTGTAGATATCTTCCGCATGAAAGGCATTTTAAATATTGCTGGAGAAAATGAAAGGTTTGTCTTTCAGGGAGTACATATGCTGCTGGATGGTAAAGCAGATCGACCTTGGAAAGAAGGGGAAACTCGCAAGAATGAATTAGTGTTTATCGGTCGTGATTTGGATGAAGCTCAATTGAAAGAGGACTTTAGACAATGTTTGGTATAGGGGAAAGAAGCAAAATCTTATATCAGCAGCAGTGGCAGGGTAATCTCTCAGAATACATTACCCAAGTAGCTTGGTCGCCCAATGGTCTTTTAGCTTCTAGTTCCGCTGCTGGCGAGGTGGTTTTATGGCAAGATGACAGTCTGATTAATTTACTACCTGCGGGATTAGCATCAATAGATTGTCTGGCTTTTTCTGCTGATGGCAAGTTCCTAGCTGCTGGTGGACAGGATGGCAAGGTCAGAGTATGGCAGATAACCTCTTCCTTTTCTAAGGAGAAATTAGACTTAGAAGAGGTATTTACTTTAGATAATGAGTCTAAATGGGTAGATAAACTAAGTTGGAGTCCTATTTGTAATCAATTAGCCTTTAGTTTGGGGCGTTATGTTCAAATTTGGGATGCCGATACTCAAACAGTAGTAACTACTTTGCCTTTTACTAACTCTTCCGTCTTAGATTTAGCTTGGCGACCTGATGGAAAAAATATTGCGATCGCAGGTGATGGTGGAGTTAAAGTTTGGGATACTAATAATTGGGATGATGACCCCTATCTCATCGATATGCCCTCAGCTAGTATTGTTACTGCTTGGTCTACTGATAGTAAATATATCGCTTCTGGTAATTTGGACAATACCGTCACTGTTTTAGAATACGGCAGCGATTTCCCTTGGATCATGCAGGGTTTTCCTGGGAAGATTTCTAATTTAACTTGGTCGCAACCATTATTAAATAATTCTCCTTTACTATCTGCCTCCAGTGTAGAAGGAATTGCTGTCTGGAAAAAAGAAACTGATGATGAAGATGGTTGGAATGCCAACGTTTTAACTGCACATCAGAGTAAAATTCAAGCTTTGGAGTTTCACCCCCACAGTTTATTCCTCGCCTCTGCTGCGGATGATGGCTGGTTGGTTTTGTGGACAAAAGCCAAACAAGTAGGGCAAATATTAGAAGGTGCGCCTCATGGTTTTTCCTCTCTAGCTTGGAGTAGGGATGGTCAACTGTTGGCTGCTGGCGGTCGAGATGGGGAGTTGATTATTTGGTCGGAGTCTAAGCGAGGCAAAGGTTTTGGTTGATTTAAGTAATGGAAGCGATCGCGCTTCGCGTAGTCTTCGGATCGCTTTTTTAACTACTTAAACGATTTTAGGCGATCGCAATTAATTGTTATAGAACGTGTTTCAATTTTATTTTGCCATCTTTTTTTAATTAACGACTAAGATAAGCGGCAGCAGTACCCCTGTTGAGGTGAGCGTTTGTACTAATAAATAACTTTAATCGTCAACGAAAAAATAGGGTTTCATGCACTTAGCTATTATTTTTCTTTTTTAAAAAGCGATCGCTTTTTAATTGAAACTAACAAGTTACAACTGGTAATCGCTAGAATGTCCAAAAATCAAATATAGTATATTTGGTCACCTTAACAGGGGTAGCGGCAGCAGATAACCTTGGCATCACAACCAGAACATCTCGTCTGTCCGCTAACCTGAAAGAGAATTTTTCAGAAAATCCATGAAAACTCTAACTTTGAGCGGAACGTAAGCATGAGAAGGATAAACCAACCAAGCTGCGGTGTTGAAGTCTCTTGCTGTCACCTCATAATCAGGAAATGCGTTGACCAAGGTATTCATCCTTAGATCATCATCAATCAACCAGTTGGGTAGTAGTGCCAATCCCATTCCAGCGATCGCACATTGCTGAAGAGCGATCGCGCTAGAAATCACGGTGCGTCCAGAGACATACACCTCGCTCAGCTCTCCCTTACTATCCTTGAATACCCACTTTGATCGAAACCCTGCAAATGGAAACAGCAGACAGTTATGGTGTTCGATATCCATCGGTTTCTCTGGTTTTCCCAAAGACTTCAGATAGTCTGGACTGGCACAGACTGAATAGTGCGTCTTCATCAGTTGTTGGACAATCAAAGTCGAATCGGCAAGCTGTCCGAGACGAACAGCGATATCAATCCGGTCAATGAATAAATCGACCATAGCATCAGTCAGCCATAGATCGACTGTGAGATCAGGATATTGAGCTTGAAATCTAGGCAATAACGGCACGATGCACTTATAGCCAAAAGAGACAGAAGCTGTAGCACGGAGTTTTCCTTTGGGTTGTCCTGAGATGTCTGCGACGACAACTATAGCTTGCTGCATTTCCTCGACTAGTGGCTCAATACGCTCAAAATAAGTTGTTCCTGCCTCAGTGGGTGACAATTGACGGGTGGTGCGCTGGAAAAGTCGAATGCCCAACTCTTCCTCCAGCCTGGCGATCGCTCTTGAAACTGAGGAGGGATCAAGATTGCGATCACGGGCAACAGCAGCAAAACTACCCTGCTTCATAACCTCAATGAACAGTTGCAACGCAGATATATCCATTATTGAAAAATAAGCATTAATAAACTACATAATTGGGCTTACAAGGATGATCTTACCTCGATTAGTCAAGATTAATGCAGTAATCGCACGAGAGTCATTCATGAATTGGGGTTTACGACTTCGCCGAGAAGAAGTAAAGTTTTATGAAGATTAAAATTCAATTTTTACAGCAAACATTAATCCATTTAGAAAGCAGGAGAGAGCTGAATTATGAAAATACTTTGGAACAGACTATTCCTGATGAGTGCGGGAGTGCTACTGAGTCTGGGTTGCGCTCGTGCGAACGAATCGATCCCTTCACAGGGAAACAATGCGCCGACCATACCAGTCGCTCAAGCCCAAACTGAGACAAAGCTAGCTCAGAAACTACAAGGCAAACCTGTATTTGTTCAAATCTATCATCAGGATTGCCCAACTTGTAAAGCATTTAAGTCTACCCTACCTTCTCTACAGCAGCAGTATCGTGATTCCGTTAACTTTATTGTGTTTGACATCAGTACACAATCAACCACTCAAGCTGCTGTCGGCAAAGCTGAACAACTGGGTCTTAGCAATTTTTTCAATGCACATCGATCTCAAGGAGGAACTGTTGCGATTTTCAATCCTAGTACAGGTGAAGTTTTGACCCAGTATCGCCGGAATCTCAACAAAGCTGATTATGTAAAAGCATTGGATTTAGCGATCGCATCAACCAAAGCGAGTCAGTAAAGTCTGTAGTTCTTAGTTCCTTTGATCTTGGAGAATCCACCTGTGAATCCTAAACAACGTTTTGAATCGGAAATTGAGCTTGAATCTGTTGAGCGATCAACTAAACTCCCTGCAAAGCTAGGGCAATCTAAACCTTGGCTCTATGGAATTCTGTGTGCTGGAGCTATTTTGTTAACTGTTGGCATTCATCACTTCTCGTCGCTATATGACGGCATGGTGCATTTCGTTTCGCAGATTGAAACGCCCTACCAGCAGTGGATGGAACAGCAAAACACAAGCAATCCATTGATATTAGTACCTCTTGCGTTTGTGGGTGGACTCATCGCCAGTATTTCTCCCTGTATTTTGTCGCTTTTGCCAGTTAATCTAAGCTATATCGGCACACTCAAAATTAAGTCTCGGCAAGATGCGCTTGTCAAAGCAGGTTTATTTGTGTTGGGAGTGGTGACTGTTTTTATTATGTTTGGCTTATTTGCCTCATTTGCCTCGTCTATCTTGGTGGATTATCGAGGTATCGTAAATTTGGTGGTGGGCGCGATTGTTCTAGCGATGGGCTTGAGTTTTGCTGGATTGATTCATCTACCATTCCCTCAAGTGACGACATCGATGTCGTTTGCAGGTCCCTATGGGGTGGGATTAACATTCGCTTTGGTAAGTTCTCCTTGCGCCAGTCCAGTGCTGTTTGCGGTAATTGCAGCAGCGGCAGCAACTGGATCTCAGTTTGCCAGTGTTGTTACTCTTGCCAGCTATGGCATCGGTTACACCGCTGTGATCTTCTTTGCTAGCCTGTTTACAGGATTGGTCAAGCAAAGTCGCACCTTATTAAGTCATTCCGACTGGGTGATTCGATTGGGAAGTGTAGCGTTAATTCTGACTGGGGGCTACTACTTAATCAGCGGGATTCGCTGGTTTCTTTAAGTGAGTCGATAAAATCTTTGTAACATCCACAACCATAGACAAAGCCAGCTAACAGTGCTGCTCACCCGCCGCTAGTAACCTTTCGGACTCACCAACCATCTTGATACGGTCGGCGTGCAACGGGATTGTTATGTCTGCAATTTATTCAGCAATGTTAACTTTCAGCCTGACCAAAAAGCGGTAAGCGTCAGCATAAGCCACAAGAAGAGCAATATGAATTACTACAAAGATAAACCCAATCAGTAAACCTGCTGGAGCCAGAAAAACATGGTAAAGAAAAATATTCAATGAGATCGGTGCCGAGATTGCTAAAGCAAGCGGCACAAAACGTCCTGAAAGTACTACGATACCCGTAACAAGCTCCGTAAAACCCAATAGGGAATAGAGATATCCTGTATTCTTCATCCCATCAATCAAAAGATCGCCTAGACTAAGTTGGTTGGGAATCAGCAGCTTTGCCCCACCTGCTAGAGCGAACACCAGCCCCAAAATGATTTGAAACACTAATCGAACGCTGAAAAACCGAAACTTCAAGCCTGACCAAATAGGTTTAACTGGGTGAAATAAGGGGGCAAACGATCGTTTATGACAATAGACTAATAGCAAGTGTGAAGCCAACATGAATAGAACCAGTATAATCCGCACAAGGCTGGGAGCGAGGAACAAGTGAAACAACGCAATATTCAAGGTTATTGGTGCAAGGATTAGAAGTGCTAGAGGCACAAAAATATTTAGGAGTAAGGCTCCGCCACCAATGAACTCTGTGAGATAGAGTAGCGGCTGTAAGTATCCCGTATCACGCATCACTTCCAGCCAAGCCTGTGCAGCAGCAGGGAAGCCAGCACTCACAGCAAACTGTGGTATCAAAACGCGCACAGCAACGGCAACGACAAATATCAACCCCAGAATAACTCTAGCAACGTAGGCATACATTCTAATCATGTTGCCTCTTCCGAGATATTTTGGCTTGCCAGAGAAGTAGCAGTGGAAAGCATAGCTCAAGTCCTGTAAACATTAATGCCAATAGATTAGGCATCCCGACTTGAATGATAGAAAATACTCTACCCACGCCACCCATGAATACCGAAGCACAGATGATCCGAAATAGACCTGTATGTTGTTCAATTTTGGGAATCATCCAAAAACCGAGCATTCCTAGGGAAAGATAATAGCCTGTGATGTAGCGATAGTGGGTATCAAAATCTGGAGTGATGCTGCCAGCAGGCAACCATCTTGTTGTCCCTTGAGTGATGCCCAGCAGTCCAATTAGGATCGGAATCATACTCAAAATAGCTAGGATAAACTGTAGTCCTTTTTTCATCGGAGGTCTCCTTAAATCGTGAATTTATCGACTCGATTGGGTTAGCCTATTCTCTAGTCAGCAATTCTGATACCACTGAGTTGACTCCCCAGGAAATATAGCTCTTGCTGCCAATTCTCTCGCCGTGAATCGTCTGATGTTTTTGCCTGCTTTAATCGGTAATCGAAATATGATCCGCTCATTGGTGCGATCGCTGGTTCTGTGAGCAAGCGTGAGAGCGATCGCCCCGATTGTCGAGGACTGCTGACACCAGGAATAAACCAGCCCACACTGGGTAGAATGTATTTCCAGGCAAAGCGTTCCACTACACTGCGATCGCGTGCTAAGTCCGTCCCAGGCATCAGACCAGGATCGAAGGCAAGAAACCTGACCCGATCGGGCGAAATACGACGAGCCATATCGTAGGTAAAAAGCAGATTACAGAGTTTGGATGTGGCATAGCGATCTAGACACTGCTGCTTTAGGCTAACGGAATTATCCAAAGTTCCGCTGACGATCGCTTTAGCACTGGGAAAGAATCCACCACGGAAGCCAAATTGCCTAGAAAGGAGATCTTTTGGATCGTGAGTCCCGCTGGCAGTAGAAATCACCACTGACTGTTTAGCCAGCACTGGTAGCAGTAACCAAGCCAGCAGGAAATGACCTAAATAATTGCTAGCAAAAGTACGTTCATAACCATCTTCCGTTGTTTCCAAACCTGTCATGATTTGAATACCCGCATTTAAGGCAATCGCCGTAAGCTGACGATCACCCAGACGATCAATGACCATCGCGGCAAACTGACGGACTGATTCCAGTGCAGCCAAGTCGAGCGGTAAGATAATCAGTCGCTCCTTGGGCATCACTGACCGTAGGTGATAGGCTTGTTCGGGATTACGAGCGCCAACGATAAGGTTGACATCGAGTCGCTCACTAAGATGCTGCGCTGTATTGAAACCGAGACCCGACGTAGCACCAGTCATCAGAATGGTTTGTGAGGTTGCCATACAAAAATGTTTACAGCTATTTTTGCAAGTTGAACTGATTGACACTGTAAACTATGGACTATACTCTAAGGTCAAGAGGTTCTTATGTGGATTAGTGTCCTGGCTGAGCGATCGGGGTTATCAGTCGATACCATTCGGTTTTATGAGAAAAAAGGATTGATTGATTCCGCTCTAGTTCGTCGTCAAACGAACAACTACAGAGACTACTCTGAAAAAAGCCTGGAACGACTAGCGCTAATTCAACAGGCAAAACGCCTAGGATTTACATTGACTGAGATTCAAGAGTGGATTCAGGATTTTGAGAGCGATCGATTGACTATCCAAGAGAAGCAGTACATTCTTGGACGCAAGCTAGAAGAAATTGATGGGCGGATTGGAGAATTAAAACAAATGAAAATCTATCTCTCCACAAAAATAAAGAGATTATCCTCAGAATCTCTTGGAGAGGCATAACTATTTATTATGCAGAACTGTTCCGTATAACTACCTCCTTCAAGAATATTATACAGAATTGTTCCGTATATAATGGAACAACGTCCTAATTTACAAAAAGGATATGGTTCAGTTTATTTACTGTCACCTTCAACCTTACCGACACCATAAAGCGACAGCCAAAAACCCAAACAACTGAACCAAAACAATACTTGGGCCACTAGGTAAATCAAATGCTCCAGAAATTACCATTCCCATTACTCCACTCAGCGCACCCGCACCCGCAGCAGTGGCTAAGAACGGCACAAACTGCTGACAAACTAATTTAGCAGTAGCAG
>JBDKJC010000110.1:0-7977 GCA_039796815.1 Cyanobacteriota bacterium
CCCTTGATAGAAGCAGCACCATCAGTTTTTTGTGCTAACTGTGCCTCCAAAGTAGCAGAAAATATTAGAACAGGATAATATTGACTACTCATATTTACGCTTTTCAGGTGGCTCAACAAATAGTACGCAAAAACCGCTCTTGACCTTACGGCCGTTACTGTTTAGACCGATCTGCATAGCGATCGCATCTTCTTTACAGGTTTTACCGACGTAGCCTTGATTCCAACCCATAATATTTTTGGCCAGTTTACCTTCATCAGTCTCCGCCCACTTCAAAATCTCGTACTGTTCGGCGGTTAGTTTGCCAGCAGGTATCAAAGAGCGACCAAACAAATTTTGCACCCAGATAGTCCCCACTGCCCCCAAACCTACCGCCAATAGCAAAATACCTAAAGCTGGAGCCAAGCTTTTCGTAACCGCCTCAAAACTGCCATAAAACTGCTCTGCCTTAGACATTTTTATCAATTCTTGAGCAGCTTCCGCGATCGCCGTTTTACTTTCTTGGATAGAAGCTTCAAACCTATACTTAGCTGTCGCCTCATCGCCACCAAAATAAGCCGCAAATAAATCCCCCAATTCTTCACCGAATTGAGCCAAATAACCTTGGATGGTCAAAGGAGTTTCCACCAGAATCAATTCCAATTCCCCCACTGCTAATAAAAGGAGAAAAATTGGATCATTAGCTTTGATGCGAGAGCGAATCATAATGTTGATAACTTTTGAGCGAAAAACATCACTTTTCCCCGCCAAACATTGATCTAGAAGCGATAGTTGAGGAAGGTAATCAACGGGAATTCCTTGTTTTCTCGCCTCTTGCACAAATTTAGAAGGCAAAGAAGCGTGAATCGCATCAGGAATTTCCACTGAATCATCTTCATCGGGATCAAAATCCTCGCCGTCAAACAATCCCTCATCATCAGGCTCGTAAATTTCGTCTTCGACAACTTTCTTTTTAGCCATCTTACTTTCTTACTTTCCTGCCAATGCTTTAGTTACCTGTTCCATAGAAAAACTCTTCTCTGACTTAAACTTTAAGCTCTCAAACAGCGGACTAAATTGTTGATTACAGACTTCGATAAACCTGTAAACACTGGAAGCACCAAGAATGCCCATCTCGGCGTAATTTTGTCCTGCATTTTCTAAAGTTAAATTCAAATTACGTACCGTGGCATAAACCTGTTCGTCTAAACTTGGCAAAGACATTGTGACAATTTTGTCCACTTCAATCTTCTGTTTCAAAGTCGAAGAAATTTGCTTCACATCCTCGAAAGAAACATCAAAAGCAGTATTTAACACAAAAACATGATAAATACCATGATGAGCATGAGTTTCAAGAGATTGCAAAAACAAATCTATGCTAGATTTTTGCCCTGAACAAACAAAAAATTTAATAAACGGCAGACCAATCTTTTGCGTCAAAGGAGCAATATTATTACCGATTAACCAAGCATCAAGCATAGGCTTGATATTAGATGGCAAATTTACAACCACATTCTGCGTCAAAGCCTCTTCAAACAAAGCATTAACCTTGGATTTGGAAGTAGAACGCTCTGTAAACCTGATAAAAGACGATAACTTGTCAACGCTTGTATCTTCAGTCTTATAGCGAGTTGGATCGTATATTAGCCCTACATCTAGTTTGCTCGTATCAAGATCGTGCAGCCTAACATTTTTCCACTTACTCATCCGAGCATATTCCAAAAAAGCCCTGGTTGCAGTAGACTTGCCAACACCGCCACTTTCACCGTCAAATAAAAATAATCCAGCCATAATATTTCATCAATAAAATATAAAAACTAAATCCAACTAAATACCAAAATCCATTTCAGGTGCAGTTTTCATTTCTGCTACAACCTTCTCAGCATTTCCATCAGACAGAGAAATCTCGCTAATATCGAGAGTTGAATAAAGCTGCTTTAACTGCTGACACCTCTGCTCAATGGAATTTATCGCCATAAAAGCCTTTTTCCGCATATCAGAGCTTAAAGGCTCCCCTTTGTGAAACAAAGCTTCAATCAAATAATAATCAAGCCAAGATTGAAGAATTCGATGTTTACGAATTGTCTTGTCCTGATTTAAAAAATCAACCACCATAGCTTCTGTAGAATTTGAAGCGAAATTATAAGTGAGATCGATTACCGATCCTTTTTGAGTACTAGTATTTGACTTTGACATGAGCTTCTTCTTTTTTTAAGATATTTATTCCGAAATCTCCAAAACCTTCAACTGAGGTACAGAGCATCGCCAAAAAACACCAGGGGTCAGCGAATCGATAATCTAATCCTTGTTGATCTTTTGGCAAGTAAGCCTTGCTCAATAATTCAGGGGAAACTTGGAACTCTTTATGCCAAAACACATCGTCAATAGCCTTAAAGTATTCGGCTAAAGGTTTGTATAAATAATCTGTAGTCCCACCATAAAAAGCTACAGCTTCTAGAGCATGAGCTTGGACATCTCTAAACCAACGACGCAACTGCATTAGATAATCAGCTTGAGATTTTTCAATTGACTCGATCAAAGAGTCTAAACGCTGAGGTTTACCCAACTGCTGTAAAAACTGCTCAACTACGATGCGATTAATATCCCATCCCGCCGAGACGACAACCTTCGCTAAATCTGATTCGCTAAAAGCTGAACCAGTTAGTATCTTGATTGCCGAGATTAGATAGGAAAACCCCAAATCACATGTATGGCGATCGCGATCGCTCACAGAACCCGATACACTTACCAAGAGATTAGTATTGCGATAGCCTATGCCCAATATTCCTAATCGAGTCCGCACCAAAGCATCCTGGCTCATGTTCAGTCGTCGGTGAACATATATTCCCGCACCTTCGGGCTTGATTTCTAAATTTTGTGGAGTTATTTTTAGCTTCAATTTACCTGTAGGAGTATCAAAACTTTTTAAAGCAGGAATTAGACGTTCCTTTAATTCGCGAATATCCCCTTCGGCGCACTCTCCCGATGGCAGCAAAACTCCCAGTTTAAGTCCAAAGGAATTTCCTAAATGATTATATTTTTGAGAAAGAATCCATAACAGACTTAAAATCTTCGGTACAGCTTCATCTAATTTCGACAGCTTAAGATTATTTCTGCCACGAAAATGATTTCTCGCATATTCTCCCGTGACAAAAGCTCCTTCTGAAGTAACTACCCAAGTTCTCGCTTCAGGGATTCTCTCTCCCCAAAATTTAGATTCAACTTGCTTGATATGATCGACAGGAGTTTGAGCGACATCTGAATATGCAGCTAACAACGAATAATGACCTTTGGCATCGATAGCAGCAACTTTAGATAAACTAGCACCAAGGTCGATCGCTACCACTACATTAGGAGAAGGTGGCTTGTTCATGAGGTAGTTCTAAGGATTACTCCCCATTAATAGCCTAATAGTCCCCAAGCAGGTGTGATCTAGATCTTTTTGCGGAAACAAGTTTCGCCTTCTTGCTCAATAGCCTCAAGCGGGGTCACCACGCCAACGACTCATCGCGCTGTCTCGACTTCAAATTAGCGAATAATCATAATGCTTTAAAATTTCTGCTAATAACTTAGGATTAGAATCAACCAAATTACCCAAATTTTCTTCTCTAAGTATATTTCCCGAGCGATCGAACAAACCAAAACATACTTCTGTATCATCATGACGGGAATGATAGGAAATACCATCCACTTTTTGAGGATGCTGATATATTGCATTGACCCAAGCACGAGCCACTTCGTATGAACCTGAACTTACCCTCGCATCCATACCAAGCTTGCTCAAATTTGCACCCCAAAGATTGACAATCATTAATGGGCGATCGCTTGTAATTTTGAACAGATTTCTCTGCTGTAACGCAATTTGCGAAACAGTTCTAATACCCAGATTTCGCCCAAAGGTTTCAATGAATGCTCCACCTACGTTTTCTGCTGAGTACAAAATTCCCAACTCCGACTCAGGAGAATCGAACCGCCCTTTACCGCTGCGATCGAAGTAAATAGCTGAATCAAAACCTGCTGGATTTAATCGATACCAAGGCTTAAAATATTTTTTGCTCAGCAAACGCTTTTCTGAAAAATTATCAGGTGGCAGCGGATGTTCACCAATGTTTTTGCTCATGCTGGATATTGCAATCCATAGGCTCTTGCTGCCAATATCACTCGATCTGTTTCACCCTGATGAAGGCATTCCAGTGGCGTTTTATTGTCTAAGCGAATATCCCCCGTCAACATAAAGATTAATTTACTCCAATCATCTAAATGCTCCATATTTTTCAATACTTCCAACCAGCCCGTCAAAATACTACCATTGTTAAACTGCCATGCAGGATAACGATAACCTCTCCTTCCTAATGACAATCCCAACAATATTTTAGTTTTACGACGATTATCTACAGCTTGACGAGTAATACCCAAGACCGCAGCAACTTCACTACTAGTTAATGCTTTTTTTCCTTGATAATTTAGCAATTCTTGCTTATGCTCTACTCCCTTCAGTTTCGCTTTGAGTAAGGGATCATCAGTCTCTAGGTGAGCCAAAAATTCAGGACTTGTTAAATCCTCAATTAATAATTTTAATCCTTCAATATTATTGCCCAGCTTAACCAAAAAATCTGTAGACGAGTGCGCCTTAGATAGAGCAATCAAATACAGATGAGCATTATTTTGACTATTACTATTAGATTTTAGTTCTTCTATCAAACTCATCAAGGCTCTTTGAGTTGGTATATCCAACTCGGAGATGTCTTGACTCATCTGCTTCACTAATTTAACTGTATTCATCAGAAATTTTAAATTACGCTACTCTATTTTACTTTACAAGTTTGCACAATATTGTAAAGTAAATTGAAAATGAAGTTGGCGTTGAGCCGAGATACGGATACTGTTGGGGTGTTAGTGGAATTAATCAATCTTGGTCTACCAAGCGAGATATTGTCAGCCCCAAATACACTATAAATTGGAACGAACTACTTATAGGTCAAATAATGATGTTTTATGCCATGCCTAAGATTCCCGATTGCGATGCGCTCCCTTAAAGGACTAGCTGCCCTAAAAGATTAGCTAACGCGTCCGCGTCGCGCGCGGGCTTTGTCCATCGCTGTTCTCTTTATGCTCATAATCCCTACTTAATCTGTGCAGTTCATCCTGATGGTGTAAATGGAGTTCTGAAAGATATTCTTGCTAGGGTGATGAACTAATTCGCGATCGCCATCTTTTCAATTAACAACTTCTCAAGTGTTTATACTTTTGAGTGTTCAAACACTCAGATACTCAGGCGCTTCTGTTTTATAAATCAAAAATTCATCATTTATATGTCCTTCGGACAAGAATTAAAAACTAAAATTTAATACTTTAATATGATGATTCAAATTGAAACTGGATATAATTCAGAAGTTGCTTCGGCCGTTCAAGAACTTTACCAAGGTTACGAGCAAGTTTCTGTGTATCAAGCTAATAAATCAGGCACGATGAATGTGATCGAAGCAGTTAGTCCTTCTGAAATTCTAACTCAAATGCAACTTTGGTTCAATGGAAAATTAGTCCACGCGACTGACTACTACGAAGAAGAATATTCAATTGAAGACTTTCTAGCAGAAGCTCTCGAAATGATCCTGAATAGATAAAACCTTCAATCGCCCTCCATTAAAAGACTCTAACAGTTGAGAGAGTCTATTTTCGTAAAAAAAAAGACTCTCTCAACCTCTAAACCTCCAAGTGTCTAGGCGTTCAAAAGTTTAGAAGCTTGAATAAGTCCTTCGGACAAAAATGAAAAGAGGCTTAAATCACTTCACAGAGTCTCTTTCTCTACAAATTTACTAACTAAAAAATGACACAACAATTATTAACTCTTAGTTTTGAAGCCCTCTTCATTGTCGCTGCCTTATCCCTTTTCTTGTCCTTTATTGGTACTGCTGTTCAAGAAACCAAAACTGAGCAACCTACAATTACCCCTGCTCAGAACTTCGACGCTGGCATCAAGAAAATCATGGCAACCGAGCCAGAAATCTGGATCGCCAAAGAAAAAAGCAAATACCCAGTTTTTACCTTATCAGAGAAACTAAACTTTTCTAAGATGACTGGATCAATGATTAGAGCGCACATAAAAGCAGACCAAGATCTCCGAAATGCTGTCGAAGCACTCCTCGACAAAAACAAGCCTTACTACAAGGCGAAAGTAGGGGAACTCAAAGCAGCTTTAGCTCAACTTGCCTAACTCCAATCATCAACGCCAGGAAGCTAGCGAGGCGATACAAGCCCTCGAATAAATTCCGTCGCGTTTTGAGTATGAATCTTCACACCCAAAACGCGACGCGAAGCTTATACGAAGCGGTACCCTTTAGGGAGTCCTTTAGGGCGAAGCTTTTCCTAAAGAATAAGCCGACGGTCGAGGGCCACGTCCCGTAGAGACGATACAAGCTCATGTCACGTCCCTACAACCTCTTGGCAACTATTTTCTTACTACTAAACAAATTTAATATTGTGAAAAACAAAATCAACTTGCAACGGTTTACACTAGCCGAAATCTGGTTCCGCGAAACATTAAATCGAGTCAAGCTACTTGAGCGTAATCCTAGTCTAGAGAAAGTTCTAACGGTTTTGACTCAAACTCATAAGTCAAAAATCGAAAATGTAAGCAGAAACTGGATTGAGGATGCCAATGACCCTGCGGAATGGCTCGACCGAATTCTCAAAATAGATTGCCTTGCGGTAATTGAAAACCAAGAAGGAAAAGCTCTCAAAGTAGGAATCGACCTCACTCTAAATGATAGCCCAGAGCGTCTGGAGAAAAAAATAGAAGAGATTCGACAGGTGAGCTTCCTGAAAGCCAGAACACAGCTAGGAATCGATCGCCACTGGATTGTCTTAATACCAAACCACTACCATGATCTTTCTGCCCACGAAATTGCCGATAAATTTTATAGTGCAATCGACCAAAACAACGACATTGCTGTAATCAACCTATGATAAGAACCTATGCCTAATATATTCATCTTTGGTGGCTGTAATGGTTCGAGAAAATGCATCCTAGCCAACAAGACTTTAGCCTATCTCAAACCATCTGTATATCTCCACTTTGCTATCACCCAAATAAATCAATGCCATATACCCAAACTGCTTTTTCTCAAGCCATTTTTAAAATGTTTGATAATCTTGATTTTTGGCTGGCAAAAAATTACGCTGATTTGCCTAATAATGCCCTTACTGTCTATATCTTTGGCGGTTGTGCTTTGCACTTACATACAGGAGTTAGAACCAGTAATGATGTAGATGCCGAACTCAAGTCGATTCCTCAGTTAAAACCAATACATACCTTGGAAAAGGTAATTCAGTCTGTCGATTTTGATGATGAACAAGGATTCCCTCGCAGCTTGGATTGGGATGGCGCTTTTCAGCCATCCATTGCTCCCATCGATCCTCTCTATGAAGACAGAGCTACCCTCATCCACACAACTCAATCGGGGCTGATTTTTATCTATTTGGTTTCGGCTGTAGATATCGCTGTTTCTAAACTTGGTCGATTAGAATCGGTTGACCGTGACGATATCCAAGCGTTGTATCGTGAGGGTCTATTTTCCAAACAAGAGTTTCTTGACACTGCTGAGGAAGCTTATAAATACTCTAGTGTCGCAATGGATAAGTTAAAATTTAATATAGACTTAGCAAGTGATCTTCTTGACGAGGAAACTAGATGAATTTAGAGCAACAATTTAGAAAAATTCTTGATTCGCCTTTGGCTACCCTCTCCCTCGATGATTTTAAACCCATTGCTCTGGGCATTTGGTATGAAAATTACACTCCCAATCTTGATAATCTCCAACCCGATCAACTTCAAAAGGCTGGCTATTTAATTGATCGGTTAATGAGATTTAATTGTGTTTCTAATACAAGATCTCTCTTGCTCTTTCAACTCATCTGTGACATTCCAACTACTCTGCTCAACACAACGCCGCTTCCGACGAACATTAATGTAGAGTCCTTAGCTAGAAAGTGGAATCT
>JBDKJC010000111.1:0-7968 GCA_039796815.1 Cyanobacteriota bacterium
TCTTACTTCCTTCAAATCAATCCTGACATCCACCGATAAATTAGTTAACCCTGCAACTTGCTTACTAGACTCAGGATCTAACTTCACTTTCACCTCCACTACCTTGGCATCAATATTGGCTGTCGGATCGGTATTAACTACTTCTTGTCGTTCGACTTCCAAACCAATGCTATCTACTGTGCCTGTTAGCTTTTGAGATAAAGCACTACTAGTAACACTAACTTTCTGTCCTAATTTAACTTTCCCAATATCGCTTTCATAAACTTCAGCTACTGCATACATCTGACTAGTTTGCCCAATTCTGACTATACCCTCATCACTGGCTATTACTTCCCCAGGGCGAGTCATAATTTTAATTATTGTTCCTGCTTGGGGAGATTTAATATCTGCCCGATCTAATTCCGCTTGGGCGGTTTTAACTGCTGCTTGTGCCTCTCTTATTTCTGCTTCGGCTATTGCTATATCAACTGGGCGTACTTCGGCGATTTTATTTAAGGTTGCTTTGGCTTCGGCAAGTTGTTCTTGTTGTCCTGACTTAATACGATTTAGGTTTGCTTGTGCTTCCTCAACCTGTTCTTTGGCAGTGGCTAAAGCTAAATATTTACTATCTCTTTGTGATGCCGAAATTGCCCCATCTTGATACAGTTTTTGATACCGTTGATATTCTACTTGGGCATTATTTAATTCTGCTTGCATTCGTTCCACCATCGCCGTTTGCGCCATGATATCGTTACTGCGTTCGGTTTCGATACGAGCGATCGCAGCCTCTTGTGCCTCAATTTCTCCCGTTTTTGCCCCCGCTTTAACTAAAGCTAAATTTGCCTCAGCTACTCTTACCTGTGATTGTGATTGATTTAAAGCGGATTGTAGGCGATCGCGACTATCTAATACTGCAATTACATCACCTGCTTTTACTCGATCTCCCTGTTTGACTAGCAACTCTTCAATTCGATTTCCTTCCGATCCTGAAGCAGCAGATATTTCAATAATTTCCCCACTTGGTTCTAATCTCCCTAATGCTGTCACGGTTTTTATGACTGGCATTGTTTGGGTAACTGGTTCGGGTTGTGTAACCGAGGCTTGACGAAATTTATATACAGTGGCGCCACCAACAATCAACGCCAAACCAAGAATTATTGTAGGTAGGTTTTTGATTGGGGGTTTAAAGGCTTTATTTTGTTTGTCTGTGATGTAGTTCATGGCGATCGGGTTCATTTTCAACTAAACCGTTTAGTTTACTCGTAAATATATAATAAACTAAACCGATTAGTTTAACAAGCAAAATTAGTGTAACGATTTTTAAGGTTTTCAACGGCTAGATGAAGCAACTACTTCCAGTGATACAGAAGCTTCCAAACCAGAACCAGATCTGATTCAAGTGGCGTTAGATAGGCTAGGAATACAAGCCGATGGCGTAGTCATGATCGGCGACACTCCTTATGATATTGAAGCAGCGCAAAAAGTGGGAGTTAAAACGATCGCTTTTCGTTGTGGAGGTTTTGATGATGAGCAATTAAAAGATGCGATCGCGATCTATGACGATCCAGCCGATTTATCAGAACATTACGATGATTCGCCTTTAAATTACAAGTAATGGGTAATTAGGAAAGACCCAATCTTCCAGTAAAGTTTTAAATAAAAGTCTTAAATATCGCTTTACTGGAAAATTTTGTATTTAATTTGTTAATATACCTGGAAAATCTTGAAAGCGATCGCACTAATTAGAACGGCAAGACCTAATGTTCTGCGAAAATAATTAACGCCTTGAAATAATTCTTCCCACGCCCAAGTAAATAAAGAGCCAAAAGCTACTAGATTTAAACCTGTATTAATTTTACCCGCTGTAAAAATTAGTGTTAGTAAGCTAGCTGTAATAAAAACAATAATCGGTAGGTTTGGCATTTGAGCTATCACGATTTTGCCTTCACTGTCACGAAATGTTTTATCGAAAAATGTATTTTCCATGTTTAGTTTTAAATTGAAAATTTTTATTGTTTTAAAGCTATTTTAATTCTCAAAAATAAATACAAACTGAGTTTATCTCGATTATTAATATACGATTATTCTGATGTTTTAATAACTTTGATTAGTTTGAGAATTGAGATTAAAAAGCTATATTTGATGGCGATATTCTAATATATATTTAAATACTGAAATGTGAGTTAATAATCTATCCATAGATAGGATTTACGAAGTCAGAGGAAGCCTTATTGTTTGATATATTTTTTTCTAGACTAAACCGATTAGTTTGATAAGCTTAGATCAGCCTAAAATAAATAAGGAACAATCAAGTTTGAAAATGAGCAAAGTCAATTACAATTTAGAACGTTCTAAATCAGCAGAAAAGAGCGCCACTATTTTAAAAGGTGCAATGGAAGAATTCCTCAAACATGGCTATGCAGGTACCAGTATGGATCGGATAGCTAAGGTCGCAGGAGTTTCCAAAGCAACGGTTTATAGTCATTTTGGCGATAAAGAAAGTTTGTTTAATGCTGTAATTCAAGATTTAGTTAAAGAGAAATTTCTGACAGTAATGAGTTTGGAGCAGCCGAAATCTTTACAACAAGATCCCAAAAAGGTGTTGTCAGAGATGACGACAAAAATGCTCGAAAATACTTTAAGCGATCGCAACTTTCATGATTTTTTTCGCATCATTATTGGTGAATCAGGGCGTTTTCCCGAGTTAGCTAAAGCTTATGTAAATAATCTGGCCAAGCCAGGGATTGAAGCTTTGACCAAATATCTCAAATCTCATCCCGAATTGAAACTGAAAGATCCTGAAGCAACCGTCAGAATTATGGTAGGTAGCTTAGTTTATTTTGTGATGCTCCAAGAAATGCTGCACGGTAAGGATATTTTACCGTTAGAAAGCGATCGCCTGACCAATATTTTGGTTGATTTAATTACTAAAGTTTAAAGCTTTGCTCATTTACTGCTTTGCCGATCCTTGCGTCCCAAGCTGAATCAACTCAACTTTATAACCATCGGGGTCTTCGACAAAAGCAATGACGGTGCTGCCATGCTTCATCGGGCCAGGTTCACGACTGACTTTTCCGCCTTGAGCTTTAATGCGATCGCAAGTACCATAAATATCATCGACACCCAGGGCAATATGCCCATAACCTTTACCCAAGTCGTATTCCGACACGCCCCAATTGTAGGTTAGTTCAATGACAGTGTTATCTTTTTCTGACCCGTAACCCACAAATGCTAAAGTAAATTCCCCGCCAGGATAATCTTTACGTCTTAAAAGTTCCATGCCCAAAATATCGCAATAAAAGGCGATCGACTTATCCAAATCACCGACTCGCAACATAGTGTGCAACATTTTCATGTTTATTTTCTCCAATATATTTCCAGGAATGTTTATTTAGATTAGCGAAAAACGGATGAATATATCATTGTTAACTCATTGTTGCTAACTTTTAAACAAGACAAATGTATTTTAAAGCGGAATCAACTCTGGGAAGTTAACTAACAATTGTTCACCATCAAGTTCATCACCTAACCGAGCAGGGGAAAAGTGGATTTGAATTGCCCGCAGCTTTTCTTGATAATGGAGGTTAATTAAAGCTTTAAGTCCATATTCCAAGGCTTCTATGTCTGCCAGATTGTTCTCTAGATCGGCAGATTCGCCTTCAAAAGCCACGGTTAGCATAATTACTAAATTACGAGTTACAGGTAAAGATAAAGGCTCGTCATCATCAGTAGATTCAGCACTATCTACGCCACTTAAATACCTTTGCGCAGAATCAGTAAAGAGTTCGTTAACATAATCTCCTGCTTCCCCCTCATCCCAGAAAACATCTCCTTCATTCCCTGCCGATTGCCAATATTCCCTCATTTGAAGTATCTCTTGAGTCAAAGAAACTAAACCCTCTCCCAAAACTGCTAAATCTCCGTCAGCTTCCACTGCTTCTCTAGCAACACGATTAAGAGTACCGAGCATGGGAGTAATTTCTGAACCTGCCAGGTGGATAAAGATGCGGGATACCACAAAGCGAGTTTTACCGCTGAATTGGGAAATGCGATCGCGCCAAGAAGTCATAGTATTACTAAATGCTGATGCTAAAGAATACTTAATTAAACTACCATTTTTATGGTGGCTAGCTAGATTATCGTTAGAATTGTGGCGAATTATTAGCTAGTTTGATCGAGAGTCATGAAGATTTTATTTTTGCATCCTAATTTTCCAGCTCAATTTCGCCACCTCGCTACAATTTTGGGCAAAGATTCGCATAATACAGTAGTTTACGCCACGAATCGTCTTGAAGGTAGTATTCCTGGGGTTAATAAGGTAGTATACGAAAAATCCCGCACTGCTCGTCCTGAAACTCATCATTATGTTAGACCTTTAGAGAATGCTGTTTTAGAGGCTCAAGGAGTCTATCGGGTGGCTCAGAAGTTGAAAGACCAGGGTTTTTATCCTGATGTGGTTTATGGTCATTCGGGATGGGGACCAACCTTGTTTATGAAAGATATTTTCCCCAAAGCAACCTTACTTTGCTATTTTGAATGGTATTACAATGCTTATGGCTCGGATGCCAACTTTGACCCTAACGATCCGATTAATGCTGATGATGAAGCCCGAATTCGCACAAAAAATGCACCAATCTTACTAGATTTGGTTAGTTGCGATCGCGGTTTATCCCCTACTGCTTGGCAGCGATCGCAATTTCCCCCAGAATTTCAGAGTAAGATTAAAGTTCATCATGATGGTATCGATACTAGCTATTTTAGACCAGTTTTAGGAGCTAAATTAAATCTGCCGCGCATTAACCTCGACCTCACTGAAGCCCAGGAGATTGTTACCTATGTGGCAAGAGGTATGGAGCCTTATCGAGGTTTCCCACAGTTAATTGAAGCTATTTCCCTCTTGCAAAAAAAACGTCCTCAGTGTCACTTTGTGATTGTCGGTAAAAATCGGGTCGCTTATGGTAAAGTTCTTGCTGATGGTAAAACTTATAAAGATGCCATGCTAGAGAAATTTTCTTTGGATCTAAGTCGGGTTCACTTTACCGATCTATTACCTTATGACGAATATCTTCAAGTGCTACAGGCTTCTTCTGCGCATATTTATCTTACCCGTCCCTTTGTGCTATCTTGGTCAATGCTCGAAGCTTTATCTACAGGTTGTTTAATTGTTGCTTCTGATACTGCATGTGTAACAGAGGTGATTGAGGATAACGTTAATGGTTTGCTGGTAGATTTCTTCTCTCCTCAACAAACTTGCGATCGCGTAATTGAAGCATTAGATCATCCTGAAAAAATGGCAAAGATTCGGACTAAAGCCAGAGAAACTATTCTCGAACAATATGATTTAAGTAAGTTGCTTCCTCAACACTTACAATGGGTCAAAGATTTTGTTTAAGCTAATAATTAGTGAGGGCTAATGAATAAAAGAACCAGGGTACAGCTTAGAAAGTTGGAGTTATTTTGTGAAACTTTAATTTGGAATTTTCGCTTTTTTATCTTAATTCCCGTCGTTTTTAGTTTATTAAGTTCCTTACGCCTAATTTATATTGGCACAATGGACATTTGGGTAGGATTGAGTTTAGCTTTAGATTATAAAGATCCCGAAGGGATTATGACGATTAAAACAGTTACTTATATTATTGGTGGGGTAGATTACTATTTAATTGGAATTGTGCTATTGATTTTTGCTTTTGGCATCTATGAATTGTTTATTTCAGAAATAGAAATTAAGCATCAAGATGATTCAAGTATTCTTCAAAGTGATAGCTTAGAGGAACTTAAAGGCAAGCTAGTTAATGTCATTGTGGTAGCATTAATTGTTAGTTTATTCAAACAAATGCTAAGTATTGAAATTGGTAAACTTAGTGATATAATTTATATTGCTATGGCAATTTTACTAATTTCTATTAGTCAATACTTATTGCACTTGAGCCAAATAAAACCCCATGTACGCCTGCCAAAAAAAGATCGAGCTACTGCTAAAGAGTCAACCAAACATTAAAAAAAAAGAGAGACAAAATGCTTACCAATTGCCTCCCATGTATTAAGCTAGAAAACTGTTTACTGTTTAATTAAATTTCTTAGTATCAGTAGCCAATTTGCTATTCTTCTTCAATGACTTGACGAATACGCTGTTCTAGCCGATCTAAATCCAAACCACCCTCATCGCGGTTGATTCGGCGAACAGTACCGTTAATCTGACTCAAATCACTGAGTAAATCCCGTAAGATTTCTTGCTGTTGTCGAGATTGCGTAATTTCTTTGGGTTCTTGAACAATATCCCGCACAATAGTTGACTCGGAACGAGATGCTATTAAAGGTAAATCTTCGCCTTCTAAATGCACAAAGGTACGTCTTCCCGAACCTCTTTCTTCTTCAATTGGCACTAAAGCAGTAACGCGATCGCTACGGACATATTTACCAAAACCAAGAGGAACTAGTACCGCTGATTGTATTTTCATAAAATATTTAATTTGCAGATATATACTCGTTTGTTTCCCTGCGTTGTTATTATTATAGAAAAAGTAAAAAGCTGATCGTGTCTAGTTTTCACCTATTTTATATAGTAATTTCTGCCCTGTAATTAAACTAAGTTTTCTGCTAGTTTTTAGTTAAATATTATGATGAGAATAAATCTTTAGATAGAAGCGATCGCCACTTTAATAACCTAAATTTTATTTAAAGTTACTCATAAATATCAACCTATGACCTATACTGAAACTGGTTTAGTTATTGAAGGAATTACTAAACCAGCTATTATTGATTATTTTGTCACAATTAATCAAGCAGAATTCGTTAAAACAGCATCTTTATTTGCTGACCAGGGAATTTTGTTAGCGCCGTTTGAAAAACCCATTGTGGGTAGAGCAGCAATAGCAGCTTATTTAAGCAAAGAAGCTAAAGGAATGAAACTGTTACCGCAGCAGAGAATTTGTGAAACTGAATTAGAAACTGAACCAAATTGTGAAAGATACAAAATACTAGGTAAAGTTAAAACTGCTTTATTTAGCGTCAACGTTGGCTGGTATTTCACTCTTAGTCAAGAAGATAAACTAGCTACAGTTCAAATAAAACTCTTGGCATCTCCTCAAGAATTACTAAGTTTACAGTCAAAACAGAAAATAATTACTGATTACTGATTACTGCTCATTGTTTATTGTTCATTGTTCATATCTATCAATAGTTGAAGATTAATTCAGATGTTTATCTATCTTGTTATAGTTTCCTGTCATTTCAAACAGCAATAAGTTGGTAATTAACGAGCTTGAAAAACAGACAAGCTTAAATCAAATCACATACAAATTGCATAAAATTGGAGATTGAAAAATAACATGACTACAGGTACTTCTGGGCAAAATACCTCTGCTGCGCTCAGCTCTTATGGTAATCTTTCAACAGACGAAAAATTAGCCTTCCTTTGGTATGTATATACAAAAATGGGAACATCTGTTACTCCAGCAGCACCAGGAGCAGCAGCAGATGAAATTGTGGAAGGATTATTTAATCAAATAAAAGAACTGTCCCATGAAGAACAATTAGACGTACAGCGTAAAATCATTGAATCACAAGATAGTTTGATTTCCCGCGAGTATGGCGCTTTTAGTGAGAACAGCAAGCTATATTTCTGGTATCGTTTGGCGCAAGGAATGGAAGCAGGAACAATTATTCCCATGCCTGAAAATTACCAGCCTAGCGGTGGTGTAACCGAGCTATTATCTCAAGTTGAAAGTATGGAATTTGAGCAGCAAATCACTTTACTGAGAAACGCCGTTGTAGACGCGGGAGCAGAAGCAAAACCTGGCGCAGATATTTAATTAATATCAATTCTTAAAAATCACTCTTTAACTTAGTAGGACTGGGAACTGGGAAAAGGTCAAAGGTTAAAGGCTTATATATCAAGCTTTTTCCCCTTCCCCTTATGCCCTAAAGGTGTTTCTAGCAAAAGTGGCTACTTCTAGCTAAACTAACTGGCGACGAAATCTATTAATACTA
>JBDKJC010000112.1:0-7924 GCA_039796815.1 Cyanobacteriota bacterium
TCGATTTAATACACAAGTGTTGCGTTTTCTCAGCGAGATCGAAACAGCTTGAATTCAAAAAGCTAATAGCTTGTCATTAATATCTGAAATAGTACCTATGTTTGCCTAAAAAAATAATGGTTATTTTATGGAAGACTAAAAGTATTAAATCAGAAATTTAGAACATGAAGATTGGGATTATTGGATTGGGTTTAATTGGTGGTTCTTTGGGGTTAGATTTGCGATCGCAGGGACACCAGATCATGGGAATATCTCGCCAGGAGAATGTTTGTAAGATAGCTTTGGCTAAAGGTGTTGTTACTGAAGCTAGCACAGAATTGAAGACTTTAGCTGAGTCAGAAGTTGTCATTGTTTGTACTCCTCTTGCAGCGATCGCCTCAACAATTACCCAGGTAATACCTTATCTCAGTCCCGAGACAATTATTACCGATGTTGGTTCAGTCAAACAGCCGATAGTTGAAGAATGTAGTCAGCTATGGGCAAACTTTATTGGAGGACATCCGATGGCGGGAACGACAGAAAGCGGGATTGATGCAGCCGTAGCTAATTTATTTACTGGTGCAGCCTATGTTTTTACACCGACAGCTAAAAGTAAGCCTGAAAATGTTGAGAAGTTAAAAGCGATCGCCTTAGAGTTAAATGCGATTCCCCATGTCTGTGATGCTCAAATTCACGATCGCGCCGTAAGCTGGATTTCTCATCTACCAGTGATGGTGAGTGCGAGTCTGATCAAAGCTTGTTTGAAAGAAGAACCTGATACGCTTCAGTTAGCGCAAATTCTTGCTAGTTCTGGTTTTCGGGATACTAGCCGAGTGGGGGGTGGTAATTCTGAATTGGGGTTAATGATGGCAAAATATAACCGAACAGAATTGTTGCGATCGCTCCTACAATATCGCCACAATCTCGATGAGATCATTGCTTTAATTCAACAGGAAGACTGGCAAAACCTCGAACAAACCCTGCAAACAACATCTGCTGCTAGACCAAAATTCCTTAATTAAAAGCTTATAGCTTATAGCTTATAGCTAATTAACGATCGCCACGGCTTTTAAATCAAAAATCTTGTTAATCACATCCGCCACTACTTTATCAGGAGTAGAAGCTCCTGAAGTAATACCTACACTGATTTTTCCTGCTGGTAGCCAGTTTTCGGCGATAGTTAGATCTTCATTCAAAGGTTTATGTTCGAGGCGATCGCGACTGACGATCCGTTCTACACTATCGATATGGTAGGAAGGAATCTGATGTTCTACGGCGATTTCTTGTAGGTGGGTAGTGTTAGAAGAGTTAAAGCCACCAATGACAATCATTAAAGATAAATCTTCTTCGACTAAGTCAAACATAGCATCCTGACGTTCTTGAGTGGCATCACAAATGGTATTAAAGCTCATGAAATGCTCATTCAATTCAGTTGGACCATACTTTTTTAGCATCGTCTGTTCTAGCAGTTTCCCAATCTGTTCAGTTTCACTTTTGAGCATGGTGGTTTGATTGGCGATGCCAACTTTTATTAAATCGCGATCGGGATCAAACCCTTCTGAATAGGCATTTTTAAACTTATCCAGAAACTCTTCGCGATCGCCACCATTGAGAATATAGTTAGTTACATACTCCGCCTGAGCTAGATTTAACACTACCAAATAGCGATCGGCAAAGGAACTAGTAGCGACGGTTTCCTCATGGGCATATTTACCGTGAATAATGGAAGTATAGTCGCGCTTTTTGTGTTTTTCTACCGAATTCCAAACTTTTGAGACCCAAGGACAAGTAGTATCGACAATTTTACAGCCTTTATCGTTGAGTAGCTGCATTTCTTGAACGCTAGCACCAAAAGCAGGCAGAATTACCACATCTCCTGGAGTGACGACGCTAAAATCTTTTTGCTCATTAACTAATTGAATAAAACCGACGTTCATCTCCTGTAAACGCTGATTTACCGTAGGGTTGTGAATGATTTCGTTAGTAATCCAAATTTTTTCTGTGGGAAAATGCTCTCTGGCTTCATAAGCCATGGCGATCGCTCTTTCTACCCCCCAACAAAAACCAAAAGATTCTGCCAAACGGATAGTAACATCACCCTGTTCGAGACGATAATGGCGATCGCGAATGGTTTGGATTAAATCACTTTGGTACTCAGAATTCATCGTCCCTGCCACTTCCTCATCGTGTCCAAAACCACGACGATGATAGTTTTCTGACTGCTGTAAATTACGTTTAAAAGCTTTGGTATCTATTTTGGAATTAGTCATAGGAGTATATTTTTAGATGATGTAGGAATTTTTTCCTTATGCAGCCGATACATCAGTTATATATGATAGCTTTTGAGCAACGTCAGTTTGGATAAAACCTAAGTTAATTAAACAATTCTTGGCAATTTTTCTTGACTGTATTTAAAAAATTACCATCAATCGAGAATTTATCATTACATTAGAGCGAAATTTTCTGATCCAACATCAAGATGCGATCTTCACCAAGCAAACTTTTTGGCAGATTTTCGCAATTTTCAGTTTGATTTAATCGAATAATTGTTTTAGGATAGACAAAAATTTCAGCATTCAAAAGTGTTTACTTATAGTTTCATCTGACTATCTTACTATTTAAGCTTTTACATGTATGTAACGGTATAACTGTAAACTTTAACTTTTAGCAATCATGAAATCTATGATAATAAAGAATTAAAATTGATGCAAAACCCTCAGAAAATATAATTTCGATAGATATTGATATTATGTTTACTAACGCTTAAGCAAGAACAATTAGAAATTTAAAGATTTTTTCCCATGACACAAATAATTTTAGACAATAGCTTATCTACCAACACCAAAATAGAAAACCAACCTAATCTGCAAACTATCAGTGAAGGCAAGACTTCAGGCAAAAATCTATTTTTAAGTTTTGAGTCTTTTTCTTTATCTGCTGGTGAAAAAGTTCATATTACTAATAATTCAACAATTGAAAATATCTTTATCAGAGTTACAGGCACATCTATCTCTAATCTAGATGGACTGATCAAAGTAGAAGGTGCAGCTAATTTATTTTTACTAAATGCTAACGGTATTGTATTTGATGAAAATGTCTCCTTAGATATTGGTGGCTCGTTTATTGGTAGTACTGCCAATAGTATTAACTTTGGCAACGACAACAGTTTTGAAGTCAATCTTTCACAAGCAAAACCAGTTTTTGCATCTAGCATCCCAATTGGACTAGAGTTTTTAAATTCTCCAGGAATTATTCAAGTAACTGGTACGAGTAGTCAAGTTACCAAACAATCTAATTTAGATCCCTTTACTGTGAACGATAATTCAAGCGTGAGAATAAAGCCAGGAAAGACTCTAGCGTTAATTGGAGCTGGTGTAAATATAGAAGGAGGAATACTAAAAACAGTTGAAGGAAAAATTGAAATAGGAAGCATTAGCAATGGTTTAGTGAATCTTCAAGCTAATCAAAATGGATGGAGTTTTGGTTATCAACAAACATCCAATTTTGAAAATATTCAATTATCTAAAAAATCTTTGCTTTATGCCAACAACACTGATAATAGTTCAATTTCTATCTGTGGTGCTAACGTTGAACTTACAGATAGCTCATTAATGTTAATTCAAAATAATAGTTCAGGGTCAGTAGGAAATATTAACATTAATGCTTCAGAATCTTTCATTGCTCGAGGAATTGCAGTCGATCGTAAATCCTATGGAGGTTTGCGCTCGGAAAATCTCGGTACAGGAAAAGGAGCAGATATTAAAGTCGAATGTAAAAATTTAGTTCTTCACGAAGGAGCGATCGTCAGTGACACATTTGGTGATGGAGAAGGAGGTAATATTTCGATCGAGAGTTTAAATTCGATCGATCTTTCCGCCACTGCCACTGTGATTGGTAGTTTTACTCGCGACGCTGGAGGTGCAGGAGATGTTCGAGTGTCAACAGAAATACTAGAATTAAAAAATGGGGGACAAGTTGCATCCTATACTTCGGGCGCTGGATCGGGAGGAAGTGTAGAGGTTAATGCTTCGGAGATCGAGCTAATCGGTATTAGTGGAACTGGTAAATCTCCTAGTTTGTTGGGAACAACAGCTTTTAACCGTGGATTTTCGGGAAACGTAAGCGTCAAAACATCTAAATTGAAATTGATGGATGGAGGATTTGTTAGTACTAACTCCTTAGCAGATGGTAACGCTGGTAGTGTAGCCATCGAAGCAACAGACTCAATTCAAATCAGTGGTAAACGAGATGCTTTGGTAAGTACGATTGGCTCTTCTGTAATTGTTTTATACGATCGCAATTTCCGAGAAAACAATCATCTTCCCGAATTACCAAAAGGAAATTCGGGAGTCATTGAGATCGACACTCCTCTTTTGAGTATTATTGAAGGGGGAGCGATCGCTGTTAGTAACGAAGGTACGGGCGATGCAGGAAATTTAATAATAAAAGCTGAATCAGTTAACTTGGACGACCGCAGCAGTATTAGTGCTGATGCAGTCCAAGGCAAAGCAGGAACAATTCAAATTGAGGCAAAAAATTTATCTCCTTCTGCTGCCGAGCGAATTACTGCTAAATCAGAATCGAGTATTGATGGCTTAATTACATATTAAAAAATATAAATACTTAATCTCTGATATGACTGAAATTAAAGATTTCGTTTCTCGAACTTCTCTTTATATAGCTGGAATGCGTGCATTTGAGACGGAAAGAAGCGATCGCTTGTTTGAAGATCCTTTTGCTGCTGATTTAGCTGGTAATGAAATTTTAGATAGTTGGTCTGACTATTGGCATTTTGGCTGCGACAATCCAGAACAATTATTCGCCCAGTATGGATGGAATGCATCAGTAGTTAAACCAGGAGATGAAGGTGCTAATTACAATCGTTATAAAAAGCCGCGTCCTCCTCGTGAAGTTCTAGATGTAGCTCGTACCTTTTTTGTGACAGCTAAAAAAACTACTGAATTTAGTTGAGAAATTCTTGAAGTATAAACTATGGAAGAATTGCTGGAGCTAAGACGATATTTAGAAGAGAAAAACTACGATAAAGCAATAATACTTTACAGAAGTTTTCAACAACGTGGTTTAATATCATCTCCGTTTGAATAATTTGAATGAAAGCTCGCGTCCTTTAGGGTATACTCTAGGATAAGATCGTTATAATACCTTATATCTAAAGAAATAATATTAAAAGAAATATTTTAGTGAGTTTACCAGAAGCAGACACTCCTCTTTATAATCACACCTTGCCAACTATCGAAGACTGGTTACGCAGTAAAGGTTGCAATCAAGATCGGGCCAATCTTCACTGCTGGCATTTGGCAGAATCAGCTTGGAAGGCTGAAATTTGTCTCGAAACGGAAGAATTAACGGTGCGCTATTTTGATGCTGAACAGGAAAATCAAAATCTCAGTCGTTCGTTTAAGTATTCCTTGAGTCGTCAAGATGTGGAAGATGCAGTGTTTTCTGGCCCATAGATAGGGAGATAGGGAGATAGGGAGACAAGGAGATAATTATTGCTCCAAGTCTTTAAGTTGGCTAGTCTTAAGCTTAGCTTTTGAGAAATCCTGTCTTTTTCTTCTTTTTGGTTTTAGATTTGGTTTTTTGGACTTGAGCTACTGCCGCTTCAAACAAGTTATTGAGGTGAATCGGCACACTGGCGATCGCAGGTAATTCAGGCGCAGCGGGTTTATTGTATTTTTGTAGTAGGTTTTCTAAGTCGGTTTCTAACTTAAAATCTGGATTGTTTAAATAGCTTTGCAGTAGCTTTTCTAAACTGACGGGATATTCTTGTTTAAGTTGTTGCCAGACATAGTAATTAGCTTGAGGTTGTTCTAAATATTTGCGAATTAAAGGCTGGCTATTTTCCGCTGTTTCAGGATGAGGTTGAGCTAGAAGGTTAGTAAATTTTTCGTGGTTAGGTAAAAACATTTGTCCCCACTTTGCCTCAGAGTATACCGTGACTGATTCTGCCTGCTTAATCTCTGGAGGCAGATCGACTTTGGGCGTTACCATCGAAGAAGGCTTATTTTTCACGATCTTGGTTACTGCTTGAGCATCTACACCCAGATCTGTGGCTGTAGTGGTGAATTCCTCTTCTGTTTGACCCGACTCTTGTAGTAATTCTGCTAAAGATTTAGAGTCATCAATACCAGCTTCTGCTAGCTTTTTCTGACTAATAATTGTCTGTAGTTCACCAATCTTCTGGTTTAGTTTATCCCCAGGTAAAGTTAAGCGATCGCTTCCTAGATAGTCAACAAATTCTTGATGGTAGACTGCTACTGATGACCAAGCCTGTTCTAGTAAATCTGGCGCATCAGCATAAAGTGATTCGGGGTAATGATCGCGAAATTCGCCAACGGCTACCGCTAGTTTTGGTTGGCTTAATCGACCTTTAATAATGCGATCGCTAAAAAAGAACCATTCAGTTTCATTCAGCGGTGCAATGATACAGAGAATAATTTCTCCTGGCTGCCATCTAGATATTTCTTTGTCTGACATGCCTTCATGACCATAGACTCTATAGGTTTTAGCGGTCAACCAGTTCATTAAGCGATAAGAGTCGGCTTCGATGGCTTGAATCTCAAATAAACCAATGAAATTTTTCTGCCAATGTTTGATAATTGAGAGATCTGTTGCCGATAAATTCTTACCCTGTTTAATAAATACATCCAGGGGAGTTTGCTTTCCAACCTGGCCTTGAGTTAAAAATAGATCTACTGCCAAATTCTGCTGTTTAATACCGTAGCTGTTTTTCTTACTCTTTTGGGCAGCATAGCTTTCTAAGGCAACGGCGATCGCGCCTTCATCATCATAAACAAAATCTACTAAATTTTCTTTTAATTCTAAAGCTCTAACTAGGTCTGGCATAAATAGATTTTAAATTATGGATCAAAAATTTATGCTATTGGCAATCAACTAATTTGCCATCTAGTTACAGATAGAGATTCAGGTTTGATAAGATAAAAATTGAGGTTGGATATACTATGACCAAAAAAGTATTAGTAATTGGCGGTTACGGCAGAATTGGTAATCGGGTAGCTCAAGACATCACCCAACATACCGATGCTGAAGTTACGATTACTTCTCGTCAAACTCAGTCACAAATCAGACCATTTAGATTCGTCGCTTTAGATTTAAACGATCGCCAACAGTTACATCAAGCGATCGCCAAGCAAGATTTAATCATCCATTGTGCAGGACCATTTCATCATCGAGACGGTAGAGTTTTGGCAAGCTGTATTGACGAAGGAATAGACTATATAGACGTGAGCGATCATCGTTCTTTTTATCAACAGGCAATTAAATATCAAGAACAAGCGATCGCCTCTGGCATCACCGCAGTTTTAAATACAGGCATCTTTCCTGGTATCTCTAACAGCATGGTTAAACAAGGAGTAGAGCAGTTTGAGCGCCCAGAGAAAATCCATCTCAGTTATGTGGTAGCAGGTTCAGGTGGTGCGGGGTTAACCGTGATGCGAACTACTTTCTTGGGGTTAAAACATCAATTCTCTGCCTGGATCGATGGTAAGTGGCAAAACATCTTACCCTACAGCGAAAGAGAGCTGGTGGAATTTCCTGCACCCTACGGTAAAACGGGAGTCTATTGGTTTGATGTCCCAGAAACTTATACCTTTGCTGATTCCTTTCCTGTAAACACTGTGATCACCAAGTTTGGCTCAATTCCTGACTGGTATAATCATTTAACCTGGATTACGGCTCATATCTTTCCTGAAGCGTGGGTAAGTAGCCGTCGAGGTATTGAATTCTTTTCCCAAGTCAGTTATGCCATGACCAAAGTCACCGATCGCTTTAGTGGGATTGGAGTGGCAATGCGAGCAGAAATTACAGGACAAAAAGCAGGTAAACCACATACCTATACCAGCACCATGGTACATCATGATACGGCGATCGCCGCAGGAGCAGGTACAGGCGCGATCGCGCAATT
>JBDKJC010000113.1:0-7890 GCA_039796815.1 Cyanobacteriota bacterium
TCTGATTTCAGTTTGCATTATTTCTATATTGGTTTGCATTGTTCGCATCACACTCATTGAGTCAACAAATATTTCTGTGGCACGTCCTATCTGTTCGGTAACGCGATCGACTCTATCTGTAACTCGGTCAACTTTTTCGCTTAAAGCACCAATTGATAATGTATTAGCTTCAATTGATGCTGTATTAGCTTCTATCTTGGTTGTATTGCTATGACTTAGTTTTACAGCAGACTCTAAAAGTTTTTCGATTTGGGTTAGTCTTTGTTGTGGAGTTAGTTCTTGAGGCATAATCTTTGAGGATTTTACTGATTAATCCTATTATATGGGGCTTATACCAACTCTCTATGAAGATGCATTAAATCAAATTCAACTCTTTGCGTCTTTGCGTCTTTGCGCGAAATTTTCCCATTAGACTTATTAAAATAAAGCTTCCTGAAATATGTTAAATAGTCTAGTTTTATTTTATGGCGATTTATCCTTTATATGAAGTCCGTTTGAATAATCTGTCCTAGTTAAGCAACAGGATGAGAATTAATTAATGCTAGGCAGCAAAGCTAATTTGCACAGGCGACACAATTATCGCTCTTTTCCTTAAAATCATCTTTCTGCACAGTACGAACGTAATAAACTGCTTTACAACCTTCTTTCCATGCCAGAAATAAAGTTTCAAAGATATCCTTGGCTTTGACTGCTCTTTCAGGTTCGTCAGAGAAATATATCCCTTGATTAAGATTGAAGAGTAATTCCATGGAGATACCTGTATCAATCCACTGCTGCATTACCGCCACGGCTTTAACTACAATTTTCTGTTCAAGGCTCTTGTTTTCCCGATAAAACCAAAAACAGTCTTCAATAAACGGTGGAGCAATGGGTACAGTGCCTTTTGCCCACTTGTCATAGAAAAACTTACTATAGGCGGGCAGAATACTAGCAGTACATCCCTGTACTAAAGACGAAGAAGTATTCGGTGCGATCGCTGTAATATGGGAGTTACGAATGCCATAGGTTTGAACGTCCTGAGATAGCTGTTGCCAACGTTCTCGATCTTCCGTTAGAGGCAAGATTTCAGCTAAAGACTTAGAACCGAGTAATTTGCCTTTACTCCATTCACTGCCAGGGAAAGCAGCATAAGCACCACGCTCTTTGGCTAGTTCCATGGAGGAGGAAGTACACCAATATGCCACCTCTTCAAACAGATAACTAATTTCTGCTAGGCTTTGATAACTTAAATGGCGTTTAGCTAACCAGTCGGCTAATCCCATGCAGCCTACGCCAATGGTGCGGTACTTATCGTTATGGGTTTTACTGTCTTTAAAGGGAGGCTGAGTAATATCGATTGTATTATCTAGGATGCGCACAGCTAATTTAGCCGCATCGGCTATTTCTACCGACTCAAGGTTAGCCAGGTTGAGGGATACCAGGTTGCAATTGTGAACAATAATTCCTTCAGCAATGAAATGATGACCATTGGGAATATTTAAATCGTAAACCTGTGCTTCACCGATATATTCTATCGATTTAACCTCTGAAGTTCTTCTGTAGGTTTGCTTTTCGCTTTTTCTAGAACGTCTGGCTCTCTGGTATTTACTGGTTTTATCGGGGCAGAGATCAAAACCAATAACTTCCATAAAACGTTCTGTTGCCCAACCTGAAATATTTAAATTACCCTGGGAACGTTTTCGCTTACTGGAATAATAATAGGCAACTGTTGAAGGAATGCCAAAACAATCAAGACATTCTCGGACATCGTTTAACAACTCTAGACTGGCGCTGGATAATTGAATGACGGGGTAGTTTCTGGAGTTGGAAGTCTTATGAACACATCCATCAGCACTAAATAAACCACTAAGGATACTTGCCAAGCGCTCGGCTGGTAAAGATTTGATTAACTTACCCAGCTTTTTCGTTGCACCTTTGCCTGATGTTAATCCATATTCTTGAGTAAGGTATTCGCGAAAAGATTGTTTATTAGTCACCCATGACCTAACACCAGTCCTCTTGTCAATCCGAATAGATGGTACTCCCTTAGTAGCGGCGCTGAAATGATAATCTGTAGCTTCGTGTATTTTTGCCATTTCTGCTACTACTTTTTCCAGAGCCAAAGTTTCATCAGAACCAAAACACACCCCAATGGATTTATCTAAAATCCAGCCATCTCCAATCAACCAACCGATCGCAGCATCACTGAGATTGCGAGAAACGCTATAAAATTCTGGTAAATACCATTCAGGAATTTGTATTTCTAATCGATCTCCTACCTTAATTTCATCTAAAGTCAACCATTGACGATGACGGTTTTGCGAACCATGTCTAACTAAAAATTTATGATCTCCCGTGGCTTCTACCGTACGTCCATTTTTCAGAGTAAGACGATAGACATCTTTAATACCATTGTCGATGAGTTTAGCTGTTTCAAAATGATAGACAGGAGTAAAATCTCGATCGGATTTGAAAGGGACTAATATTTTTTCTCCGTCGCATTCCTCGATCGCCTGCCAACCTTTTTCCGTCATTACTTTTGTTCCTGCTGCCAGACAACAATGTGCCTCTACTCCAGGTTTGACATTTGAGAAGCTCTCGCAACATAAATTTACCCCAGGAATGTATCCTTCGTGCTTATTGGGGTTAGCCCGATTAATCGTGTCTTTAAAGGCTAGATAGGGCATTCCTGTCTCAACCTGACTGCGCATAATGTGTTTGAACAACTCACGAGCATCAACTTGTTTGTAGAGCTTAATTTTCTTACCTAATTCCGTTTCAATGATTCTGTAGGCAGCTTCAAAGCTACTCCCCCACTGTTCTGCTAGTTCAATTCCCAATTGCTCCTTAACTTCATAAGGATCTACTAGTGTCCATTTTTCTTTAGCCTCCACTCGACGCATAAATTCATCGACAATCACCAATTGAGGAAAGACATCATAAGCTTTTCGACGGCGATCGCCATTTTCTGCCTGCATCTCTAAAAACTCGGGTACATCTAGATGCCAGATATCTAAACCGACGGTTACTGCACCAGCTCTACGTCCACCCTGGTTAACGGCGATCGCTGTATCATTAAGTAGTTTAATCCAAGGAATCACACCACCTGAAGCATTTTCTTTGCCCATTACCCAGCTACCAGTAGCGCGGATACGACTCACGTTTACCCCTACACCACCACCATTCTTAGAAATTCTGGCTGCATTAGTAATCTCGGCAAAAATACTCTCTAAATTATCGTCCATGCCGATAATAAAACAGCTACTTAAAGAGCCGTTAGGAATCCTCAAGTTCGCTAAAATCGGCGTTGCCAAAGAGATTTTGCGTTGGGCGATCGCTTCATAAAATGCTTTGGCGACAGTCAATCTAACTTCTGGCTGCTCATTGGAAGCCAACAGCAAAGCACAGGTAAGATAAGCTTCTTGGGGTAATTCATCCGTCAACAAATACCGTTTAGTCAGCAATACCGCCCCCGCATAATCATAATCGCGATCCCAATCAGGATTAATCCAAGTTCCTGCCTCAGATAATTCTTCTGGGGAATATTGCAGAATTTTGCGATCGTAACGTTTTGCAGCCACCTGAAATTCTACTGCCGCCGCATAATTACCGTAGCCAAATCCTCGGCTTACTTGAATATCTTTCCAGAGACTCCAGATATGCAGTCTACCCGCCACATAACGCCAGGCTGGTTCATCAGGGCTGCACATTCCTAAAGCACAATCAATTAGATTATCCTGAATATCTCTAGTGGTAACGCCATTACGCAATCTAGTAGTTAAGCCAGCTTCCAAAGTGATGGAGTTAACGTTTTGCCCCATACAAGCCCATTCGACTACAGCTCGAATTTTAGTGATATCTAAGTTAGTCGGTGAGCCATCCCGTCTCATGACCAAAATTGCCGTAGGATTATCATCCGATGTCGTTCCTAATATTGAAGGTAATACATTCAGGCTGCTAGAATCTGTATTTGGCTGTTGGGATCTTACTTCTGAGACAACTTGACTAGAAGGTACAAAAGGCTTGCTCGCATCTGCTACTGAATTAGCGGTTGACATTGAATTGCTGGTTAACGGCGAGGTTGGCTGCATATAGTCTGAGGCTAAAAAAGGCTAAATTTTGAACTATTCGGCAAACAGTACTTTGATTGGATTTCCTATTCTTTACGTGAAATTTTTCCAGGTAAAGCAGGCTGCTGAAGCAACTAGATTTAGAGTTTGCTCAGTATACTATAGCTTAAGTTTTGCTACATATAGCGGTTTCTTTCAATTTTTGGCTCATATTACCCTATATATAGGTTTAAAAATCGCTCGAGTAACAAGATAATTATTGATTATAATCAAGAGCTACATTTTAAATATTTGAGGAAATTATGGCTAGTGAAAAATAAGTCGCTTAATCAATAACCACAAAAATAGATTAACTAGATCTCGTTGTGAGTTTATACATTACATAATTTTCTGTTTCCTGTGGTGAAGAGCGGATAGTATAATTTTTAGAATATTCGTGAGCCTATAGTAAAAATTAATTGAATTACAGAGTGAATAATCAACAAAATGAAGTTTATTTAAATCATCCTACTTTTGGACTCCTCTACAGAATATGTCTGTTGAAAGATAATCAAGAATTATTTACTACCCTATACGCTCAACGCCTGTTTTTTACTGTAAGTGTTAATAGCGACTCTTTTTCTTTTGAACCCATCAGCCGAACAGAGGCTCGCATGTTGATTGAAAGTTTGTTACGCAGATTATTATTAGATCGAGAAACAGAAAAGCATCAGCAGCTACAGGCTATTTATCAACGTACTTTTCTGTAGTTTTTTAATTCAAATTTAGACTCAAATTTAAAGATTAACCGCATGACAGGCTATATTTCGCAGAAAATCGCCTCAATTAGACAGGAAATTCCCCCTCATGTCGAGCTGATTGCAATTACTAAGCAAGTTAGCACCGAAGCGATGCGAGAGGCTTATGAAGCAGGCATCAGAAATTTTGGCGAAAATCGACTTCAAGAAGCGTTATTAAAGCAAGAACAGCTAAAGGATTTAACTGATATTGATTGGCATTTTATTGGACATATCCAAAAAAACAAAGCCAAAAAAATTATCCAAAACTTTGCTTGGATTCATTCAGTAGATAGTTTATCTCTGGCACAGAGAATGAACAGCTTGGCAGCCGAACTCAATTTGATGCCTAAAGTTTTTCTTCAGGTAAAAGTTTTGCCAGATCCGAATAAATATGGTTGGGAGATTTACAATTTATTACAAGATCTAGAGCTGCTTAATCAATCTGAGCAACTTAATATTCAGGGATTGATGACAATCTTACCTTGGGGTTTATCTTCGGTGGAGATTCTGAAAGCATTTGAAAAGGTGGCAGAATTATCAACCGCAATCAGACAAAAAAACTATGCTAATCTTCCTATGACGGAGCTATCGATGGGAATGTCTGGAGATTATCAACTGGCTATCCAGGCAGGAGCTAGCAAAATTCGTTTAGGTAGAACAATTTTTGGAGAACGAACTCAGGTTAATTAATTCTTTTCAAACAAATTAAATTAATAGCTTGAGTACCTGACAATAAGTTACTCATTTGAGAAAAAAAAATTGTACGGTTTCAGATAGAAAACATTTATAAAACTTAAATTTAAAATTTTACAGTAATAAATAAAGTTTTGTTAAATAAAATGAGAACTCTATCGATGGTCAGAGACAGAATCAGCGAAATGATTTGTACAATTAGTTTATAGGCCTAAAAAATATCAAATATTGACATAATTTCTTTTTTTTTGTTAAAAGTCTTTTAAAAATTGCAAGTTTTTTGTATTAAAAATATTTGATTATTGTAACAAATTTATCCTAAAGGATACACTTCGTTATTAAAAAGAAATAGGGGTCATCAAATGAATAATTGTATTTGCTGTCACGATCATTTATTGAGACATATAAATCATCATCGAGTCTATTGGTTTTGCCCTACTTGCTATCAAGAAATGCCAAGTATAGATGCATCAATGCTCGATCGCCATTTTAAACGCTCAGATATAAAATTTCAAAAAAAGTCTTTAATCTCCAATATTAAATAGAAAGCATGAATTATTGAATGTTTGTAAGCTGAATGAAACTTATCAACAATGATTAATTAAAAACTACAAAAACTGTATTTTACAAATGTATAATAATATGATTCAAACACCTCCGACTCCCCCTAGCCCTACTCCCCAACCTGTTCCTGTACCCGAACCTCAACCCGTTCCTACACCTATCCCTCAGCCATTGCCGACTCCCGAACCTCAGCCAGTACCAAATCCAGAACCGCAACCTAGTCCCCAAGTAATTTATAAGTAATTGAATGGCGATCGACTTTCAACTCTTACCTGTAAATATCAATAAATGTAACAAAAACTCAAGGTAAATAGAATTAAATCAAAAAATAGATTGCCTGAAGGCTGTCATTTATAATCAGGTGGAGTAGAATTGAGTCGCCAAATAAAATATTTCTTTTGAATACAGCCACTTTCTCAAAAACTAATGAGAATGAAGCTGATAGTTTACTAAATTAAGTAGAGACTGAAGTTAGCAAAGTATAACCTACTAATATGAGCTATACAGTAAAAACTTCAATTCAAAAATCTAGTTTGTAACTAAGTAACTAAGCAGCAATTTTAAAGAAATATTAGAGCAACCAATTAAAGTCGTAAATTAATGGAAAGAATAAGCAATATGTTGAACACCTTAAAAGAATTTTTTGGCATTGAAAACGATTATGAAAGTGACGAAGAAGATTACACCGAGTACGATCCTGCTCAAGAAGAGCTAGACCCTCAAACTTTTGTAAATACCACCAATAGCCATCAGCCAGAATTGACTAAAGTACCTCCCAGCAACCACAAAAATAACCGCAAACAAGAGATGAAAATGAACAATGTAATCGGTATGCCAGGATTAACCAACGGTAATTCAGAAGTAGTCGTTATTGAACCCCATTCATTTGAAGAAATGCCTCAAGTAATTTTGGCATTGCGCGATCGCAAATCAGTGGTATTAAACCTCAATATTATGAATCCTGAAGAAGCACAAAGAGCGGTGGATTTCATTGCTGGTGGAACTTATGCGATGGATGGACATCAAGAGCGAGTTGGTGAAAGTATCTTCTTGTTCACTCCTAGTTCGGTTAAAGTTAGTAGTCTAAACGGAATTCTCAAAGACGTACACACTCCAGAAGCTCATGTACGTCGCACAACTCCAGCACCTGAAGCGTGGGGACAACAACCCCATGTTGCAGCTCAGTAGAGGGCTTCGCCCTAGCTATCAGCTATGACGCGCTAGCTAATCCTTTAGGACAGCTATCAGTTATTAGCTTAATTAGAATAGGCTTTGAACCTCTCATAATTTAAGACCACTAAACTTTGTTTAGTGGGGGCATTAAACCCGATAGCTTTTTAAGGTAAATTCAAGCAAGTTCAATAGAGATAGTATTATTAGATTATGGAATCTAATAGTATTTGCCTCAGTATAATCGGTGGCGGGGTAATGGCAGAAGCTATATTGTCCCGCCTTTTAGTGAAACAGGTTTTTGCAGCTAATACCGTATTAGTCAGTGAACCGAGAACAGAAAGAAGAGATTTTTTAGCTCAGAAATATCAAGTCCAAGTAACGGCAGAAAATCAAACTGCTATATCGGACGCTCAAATTTTATTACTGGCAATTAAACCTCAGATACTCGATCTAGTTGTTGCCGATCTTACGCCGAATCCAGACTCTACAGTGATTTCCATTCTGGCAGGGGTGACGATCGCTAAACTAGAACAAAGCTTTCCACAGCAACCTGTGATTCGTGTCATGCCCAATACCCCCGCTACAGTTGGTGCAGGAATGACGGCGATCGCAACTGGGACATATGCCAAAGC
>JBDKJC010000114.1:0-7887 GCA_039796815.1 Cyanobacteriota bacterium
GTTATAATGCGGGACCAAATGCCGTAGCGAAATGGGTTAAGCGCTATGGTTTGAAAGATGCCGATGAGTTTGTCGAGCAAATTCCCTATGGGGAAACCCAGGGCTATGTAGAGTCAGTATTTGAAAACTATTGGAACTATATGCTGGTTTATAATCCTGAAGTGGGGAAGCTATTTAAAAGTTTAGACACAAAATAATACACTTAATTACAGATTAGTTATCTAGAAAATGTTAGTACAGTATTTAGTGAGATGACTTATTGCTTCAATCTAATGCTTGTGAAGCATAGTACATAATGCACTCAGAAGATGTCGAATAACGAATGAATGTTCCTTTGTCAATTAATAGGCAATCTCCTTGTTTTGCCTGATAAATGCGATCGCTGAACCTAAATAAATTAATTATCAAATTAAACTGTATTCATTTCAAAATCGGCAAAATCAAAACCTGGAACAACCACACAAGCAACTAAAGAATATCCTGCCGCTCCAGCAATAGGCTGCGCTTTCTGCCACCAATTCGGGGGTACTACTGCTTGAAAAGTGCGATCGCGACCTAAATAAACTGCTGGCAATTCTAATTCAATCGATTGGGCAATTGTCAGCTCTAGAGGATCTCCTGCTTGATGAAACCAGAGTTCAGCGGATTTTACACGGTGCCAGCGAGAGCTATGCCCTGTGGGCAGTAGGAATAAAATAGCCGTACCAGCCGTGCGATCGCCTGCATAACCATCAGGTAAAACAGATGGTGGCAAGATTAGCTCTGAGCGCCATGTTTCTCGATAAAAACCTCCCTCTGGATGTTTTTGTAAATCCAGGGCTTGAATGAGATCTTGCACCTCAGGAGAAAGCTGAGAAAACTCTTTATTCATTAGTTTAAGATTATCTGTAATTGAGGTAATTTTAACGGAGGTAATTCAGATTAAACCTAATTATAGGTAAGATTATGGAGCAATATTTATCATAATCTTAGGAGATAGCTTTGGACAAAAATCAAGCTGAATTAGCAGAAATTCTCAAAATTGCCCGTTCTGTTGCTTGGGGGGCAGCGGATATTCTCAGTTCTTTCTATCACAAGAATACATCTGATTTAGACATTGAGAATAAGAAAGATGGCCCTGTTACCGAAGCTGATTTAGCAGCAAATCACTATATTCTCACTACTCTACAAGAAAAACTGGGTACAGAAGAATTTGGTTATTTGTCTGAAGAAACCTTTGATGTCAAAAAAGCCGAAGCGATCGCCAAAGATTGGGTCTGGATTATCGATCCGTTGGACGGTACAAGAGACTTTATCGATAAAACAGGGGAATATGGAATGCATATTGCTCTGGCTTATCAAGGTCGTCCTGTAATTGGTATTGTGGCGATTCCTGAAGCGGGTAAAGTCTATTTTGCCTCGAAAGATAATGGTACTTTTGTCGAAACCAAAGATGGCAAGATTACGCCGATGAAAGTAAGCGATCGCCAACAAATTGAAGATCTTTACTTAATTGTTAGTCGCTCTCATCGAGACGATCGCTTTAAAGCCCTAATTGATCGCCTACCCTTTGCGGGCAAAAAATATATGGGTGGCGTTGGAGGAAAAATTTCTACTCTACTCGAACAAGAATCTGATGTCTACCTGTCTTTATCAGGTAAATCGGCTGCTAAAGACTGGGATTTTGCTGCCCCAGAGCTGATTCTTACGGAAGCTGGCGGTAAGTTCAGTTATCTCAATGGTGAGTCTGTTTACTATAACCAAGGGGATGTCAAACGCTGGGGTTGTATTGTCGCAACGAACGGTAAATGCCATGAAGCTTTATGTGAAAAAGCTACTGCTATTCTCGACGAAATCGATCGCGGGTCATATCCTTAAGTAATCAAATATTGTGATTGAAGGTTGTAGCTGGGCTGAGTTGAGTAGATTACTTAATTCAGTCTTTTTTCTGGGAGATAGTAGTTAGGCTAACGCTTTGGTAAATTCTGCAAAATATTTGGCAGATGCTACTCGGTTGATGAGCATCATTTTTCCATTTTTATTCATTGTCTGACTGTTTGATTAGATCAGTTTATTTCTTCTTCTTCTGAAATTTGAGAGTGCTTTTATTACAAATTAAACTAAAGCATCACCACCATCGAGTAAAAGTGTTGTGCCTGTGGCAAAGCCATTACTCATGAGAAATACAACTGCGTCTGCCACTTCTTCTGGCTTGCCAATCCGTTTAACTGGAAGTTTTTCAGCAATCGACTGCACGATCGCATCTCGATTTTCACCAAAAACTTTGTCAAGCATTTCGGTATCAATGACACCTGCGCAAACTGTATTGACTCGAATCGGGGATAACTCAACAGCTAAATTTCGGGCAAGTGCTTCAATTCCTGCATTGGCAGCACCTGCTACAGCAAAGCTGGGATAACCACGTCGCGCCGCTAGTCCTGAAATGAAAGTAATCGAACCATGCTCAGGCATCTTGGAAACTGCTTGTTTGACAACATGTAACGCGCCCCAGATTTTGCTGTCTAGCGTCATTCCAAGCTTATCTATTGTTGTTTCTGCCAAAGTCGCCACAGAAGCATCTTGAGCAGAGATAAAGAGATGATCGAAACTACCAATTTCCGAAAAAGTTTTAGCGACAGCTTCTTCATTCATCATATCGACTGAGAAGGTTTGTGTCCCTTCGCCAATCAAAGCCTTAGCTTGGTTGAGTTTGCTCGATGAGCGTCCCAGAATCACAATCGATGAACCTTCCATCTGAGCCATCTTTGCCACCGCTAAACCAATTCCAGAACCACCACCAACGATAACGACTTTCTTACCAGATAACCGCATACTAGACTCCTTTACTTGAATTTTTGTGTTCATTTTATCCGACCTCTATAGCCTAATCATGAAATCACTATTAATAAAGACCGATTTGGGAAACTTTTAAGTGAAAATAATTCATTAATGAGATTACAATCTTGAGATGATAGGAGAAAATTATGGAGAAGTTTAAAGCGATCGCCACTTTTCTGCGGGTTGTGGAAGCGAAAAGCTTTGCTCAAGCAGCTAACTTGCTGGACCGCACTCCTTCTGCTGTCAGTAAATCGATTTCGACGTTAGAAACTGAGTTGGGCGTGCAACTATTAAAACGCTCGACTAGAACCCTGAGCCTCACGCAAGACGGAAGAATTTTTTATGAGCGATGCCAAAAGCTTCTCAGCGAATATGAAGAGATAGAAGCAACCTTGCGAGGCTCGTACCGAGTTCCACAAGGACGTTTACGGGTAGATATGCCAATTGTTGTGGCAAGATTCATTGTCTTACCCGCACTACCAGAATTTTTAAGGCGCTATCCACAAGTACAATTGGAACTGGGTGTCAACGATCGCCCAATCGATTTAATTCAAGAAGGATATGATGCAGTTGTGCGAATTGGTAAATTAAGAGACTCTAATTTAATAATGCAAGCACTTTCACCACTGCGATTGTTCACCTACGCATCACCAGAGTATTTAGCTCAATACGGTGAACCACAAACTCCTGAAGACCTGTTGAAACATAACTGTCTTGCTTATATCTACACTCCATCTGGGCAGTTTGCCGATTGGTTATTTGAAGAGGATGGTGAACGAATATCTCTTGCAGTCACAGGAAACTTCTGCTCAAATGATCCAGAGGCACTGATCGATTCAGCAGTTGCGGGTATTGGCATTCACCAAACTGCAAGTTTTACCGTTGAGAAATATCTTCAATCTGGTCGGCTCAAACCAATTCTCACAAGTTATAGCACTACAGGGCTTCCTATTTCTTTGCTCTACCCCCCAACTCGGCATCTTTCGGCGAAAGTGCGTGTATTCTCTGATTTTCTCAAAGAACAATTTGCGCGATCGCAAGCCACAGAAAATCCTTCAACATTACAATAAATCATTACTTATCTAGCATTAAGATAAATTATGTCCGCCACCACTGCTTATGTATCTCGTTTGTTTATTTATCCCGTTAAATCACTAGATCGGGTAGATTGCGATCGCGTTACTATTTTAAAATCTGGAGCATTACAAAGCGATCGCACTTGGGCTATTTGTGATCTGGCTGGTAATTTTGTCAACGGCAAACGTAATTCACGGGTTCATGCTTTACGCTCAAAATTCGATTTAGCCACTAACACCCTGACGCTGCAAATACAAGGAACAAAGGAAACTGTAAAATTTAATTTAATTAAAGAACAAGTGCCATTATGTAGTTGGTTAGAGGCATATTTTGGCTTTCCTGTGGAGTTGCAACAGAATTTAACCATGGGTTTTCCTGATGATACCGTTTCCCCTGGTCCAACGATAGTTAGTACTGCCACCCTAGAAGCGATCGCCTCTTGGTATCCTGAACTAGACACCGCAGATATTCGTCGGCGTTTTCGTGCCAATATTGAACTGGCTGGCGTACCTGCTTTCTGGGAAGATCGGCTATTCACTACATCAGAGGTAACTGTCCAGTTTAAAATAGGTGACGTTGAATTTATGGGGATCAATCCCTGCCAACGCTGTATTGTCGTCACTCGCGATCCGCAAACAGGAGAATCTTACCCCAAGTTTCAGAAGACTTTTATTACTCAAAGAAAAAACACTCTACCCGAAGAGATAAAGCGATCGCGCTTTAATCATTATTTTCGTCTAGCAGTAAATACTAGGTTGTCTCCTACGGAAGTAGGCAAGAAAATTCAGATTGGAGATCACATTATGCTCCAATAATCGGCTGGAGAATACGCTGCACTTCTCCCTAAATTCCTAAATCCCTAAATCCCTACTTTTAATCAGTTGATTCAAAATCTCATCTACTATTTCTTCAGGATTACAAGCAATATCGATCACTAGGGCATTCTGCGGTTCTTCTAAGGTATCAAATTGACTGCGCAGCAGACTAGGATTCATAAAATGTCCTGTACGCTGTTGAACCCTGTTTTGAATACAGTCATAGTCACCTTTAAGATAGATAAAAATGACCTGAGAACTTTCTCCTTGAAGAATTTGACGATATTGCGCTTTAAGTGCAGAACAGGCTAATATACCCTGTTGCTTTTCGTCTAGAGTGTGAGCGATTAACTGATGGAGTTCTTTAAGCCAAGGTAAGCGATCGCGATCGGTTAAAGCAATACCAAGACGTAGTTTCTCAAGATTGGCTGGAGAATGAAAATCATCAGCATCATAAAAATCCCAGCCAGTGCGATCGCTAAGTAGCTTGCCAATAGTTGATTTTCCCGTGCCTGAAACTCCCATAATCACGTAAAACATACTGTATAATAGTTTGCCAAAGGTTATTAGATAAATTGTAAACCTAAGTAAGTAATAAATAAGTAAAATAAGTAAGTCATGGAACAACCACAGCAACTAATTTCTGAACAACTACCTACCGATGGCAGTCATCAACCAACTGCCTACCTCAAAAAAGCTAATGATCGCCTCAAAGAGGACGGTAAACACGGCAAAACAGCTACCATTAAAGCATCAGGTAAAAGCCTAGCTTTACAGTTCAACTATGAAGGACAAAAGCAGAAAGGAATTAATCAGCCTTTTACTGTTGTTGGAGTAAAAGAAGCCGAAAGGCTAGCTAGAAGGGTAAGCGCTCAATTAGAAGCTAATCAATTTACTTGGAACTGGTTTAACGGGTTATTAGGCAAGCCAATTAAGGCAACAGTAGTAGAAAAGCAGCCGACTTGTGATGAGATGCTAAAGGCATACAAAGCTCATTATTTCAAAGAAAAAATGGGACTAAAAAATATTTATGCTTCTTGGTATCAATCAAGCCGTCACCTAGAGACAGTCTTAACAGGCAACAATCAAGCCATTTCCCCCGAAGTAATCAGGCAAGTAGTCGAATCAACTAGTAATGACACCCCTGCTAGAAAATCTACCATCGGAGGTGTCATCAATTTTTTAAGTTACTTCGACATTAATGATTTTTCGAGGATGCTTGAAAAATACAAAGCTAATAATAAGCCTAAGTCCAAAAGACGCAACGTGCCACCTGATAAAAGGATCATAGAGGTATATGAAAATGGCTTTTTACCAGCCGTAAAGTGTCCCGATGGATATCTTTACAAATATCCCAAATGGCAATTCCTATATGGCTTATTAGCTACCTACGGCTTGCGAGTTCATGAAGCCTGGAATATTAAGAACTGGGATAAACCAGTAACACTTAAAGACGGTGACTGGGTAGTAGTAACCGATACTTCAGATAATGAAGCCGAGACAGTCTATGAAGGGAGCGGGATTACTATATCTGCCATTCTCGACTCTGGCAACGAGAAGAAAATATTATGTATTGGTCATGAAACTAAAACAGGTTACAGAATGGCTATACCTCTATCCCCTGAAGGTCACAACTGGGTAGAAGAATTTAACTTGATTCAACCTTTGAATTTACCTGGTGTCAAAGAGCCATTAAAGCTTCAAGGAGTTAACAAAAGTATAGCAAATTGTACATCTCAAACTGGTAGATGGTTCAACCGTCACAAATATGGCTTTACTCCTCACGATTTGCGTCATGCTTACAATCATAGGGGGCATAATCAAGGTATCAATCTAGCTACTCTGTGTCAAAGTTTAGGGCATTTACCTGAAACTAACACTAGTACTTACCTTAGTAGCATGAGTGACGATACTAAGCTCGAAGGCTTACTCGATACTTTAAATCAAACATCTCAAAAGGAATCAAAGCTATCTTTAGCTTTAAAAGAAAACGAAAAACTAAAAACAGAAATAGAGCTATTAAAAACCAAGCTAAAAATGTACAAAGCTATCGAAGAAAGTAAGAACAAAAAATAGATAGCCAGGGGAATAAAGTGAATAATAAATAAAGTACTTACTACTTAGAGCTAGAGCATTTTTCTAAAGTGTTATACACTTCGTTTAACACTTTTCAGATACGTACTTATTCATCAGTAATTTCCAATAAATCTGATTCAGTAGCAAAAATATCTTCTTGAAGATTATCGATATTTTCTACTTGAGGAAGTTCTTTACAAGGTGCATTAAAAACAAGGACATTACAGGTGCGTATGCTAGAACGCGCACATCTAAACAGATGTTTTTAGCGAATGGCAATCAAGGTAAAGACTACTGCTTAAATCAATGTGCGCCCTTTAAGGTCGAATCTCTAATCACTTACAGTAGTGTTCAAGTTAGTTTATTTGAGGAAAAACATAATCCCCCCCCTATCAGCGATGGTTACAAATATGACTCGAAGCCGAAGACTGTCAAGTGCTTGACCGAAGGTTTTCGACGCAGGAGAAACACTTTACTGTCGTAGGTTGAGAGGTAAAATAACAGCGTGCTGATAGGGGTTATTTACACTGAATCTATCCGTACTTGCGACCTATGGGGTGTAAAAGTATCCAAGCATATCCTAATGCCCCTAATTTACTCCAAAAACAGCAAGATTGGAGACTTGTTGCAGTGAAGCTAAACCTATAGGTTTCTATGCTGTCATCGAAGACTAGATGAGCATTTACAAGAAGCGTTTAAAGCTTTTTGTCACGTTTTCCGAATACGGATAAGACTAAAAGACTTTTCCAGTTAACCAACAACATAGCTGTAACTTAGAACGTTTCATTTGCGCTATTACTGAAGCATGAGATAGAACAGGACGGAAATAGTAGTCCAGGATAAATAGGCAAAAAAAATAAGCCCTGTTTACAAGGACTCATCTTTACATCTAAGCGTCATGTTAAATCTAAATACTGAAAAAAGCAACAGGCAGCTTTTAGCTGTTCAGAAAAGCTCTAGTAATACCCCGCTATTCCTTCATGATACTAATACCCCTGACTGCCTGACACAAGTGGATGAAAGTTAGACGTGGCAGAATTTAGAGAAAAAGGGGGATCGATCATGGGAAGCTGAAAATAGTTGTTTTTGAGCTTCATAATCC
>JBDKJC010000115.1:0-7864 GCA_039796815.1 Cyanobacteriota bacterium
CGATACTTTGGGCTTCACGGGGAGTAATACCAAAAAACTGCGGATCGAATCGATCTACATTGTCGATAAAACCACCCCAGCCTGAACCTGCCCAGCGATCGCCTGAATTACTAATGGCATCCTGTCCATTGCGCAATAGCTGCCAAAATTCTGCGGGATTGTTTGCCCCAGGAAAACGACACCCAATACCAATAATGGCAATATCTGACTCCTGCTTACTACCTTCGCACTTCTTTTTTGCTACTTCCAACAGAGATATCTTCTGTCCAGATTTGTCATCAGCTAAATAAGCTGCCAATTCTACAATATTGGGATAATCATAAATGATAGTTGGCGATAACTTAACCTCTAGCCAATCTTCCAAATCTGCCGATAAACCAACCGCCGCCACAGAATTTAAACCACTATTAGCAAAGGGTTCGTGGAGATCGATCTCCGAACTAGGTATTTCTAAGCGCTGCGCTAGATTTTTTCTCAACCAATTTTGGATTAGAATTTTGCGTTTTGATCCATGTTGAACCACAAGTCCTTCAGACGGCTGTTTGAGATCTTGGACGGACAAGGGATTGCTTGCCCCTGGTTGCTTTTGAGCTTGTGATTCAAATTCGCCAACACTATTTAAACTTCCGTCCAAATACCCCGCTTGGCAAGCATGACGCTGAATCTTACCACTAGATGTTTTAGGGATACTGCCTGTTTTCAATAAAACTATGGCGTGAACCTGTAGCTCATGATGTTTGGCGATCGCACTACGGATTGCTTTGGTTACCTCATCAATATTTAACTTACGCAGAAAGGTGCGCTTGATTTCTGATGTAATCACCAGCTTTTCTACTCCAGCCACATCTACCGCAAAAGCTGCTACATTGCCTGCTCTAATTGCTTCATGGGCATGGTCTACAGTTAATTCCAAATCCTGGGGATAGTAATTACGTCCGCGAATGATAATCAAATCTTTTAAACGCCCTGTGACAAATAACTCCCCCTGCTCTAAAAAGCCCAAATCTCCTGTCCGTAGCCATCCACCCTCCTGGGTATCCGCTAATACTCCATTAAAGCTATGCATAGTCAATTCAGGGCGATTCCAATATCCTCGGGCTACGCTATCGCTTTTTGCCCAAATTTCGCCAATTTCGCCATCAGAACACTGATTTAAAGTTTCTAGATTAGCGATCGCCAATTTTTGTCCTGGCTGATTACGCCCACTACTAACTAAAATCGTGCTATTTTCTGGATTGTTACTGACAATAGCTAGGTTTTTTTCCAGTGTTCGATTGTCAAAACTTTTGATAATTGGCTCTTGATACTTATCTCCTCCAGTAATCATCAGAGTAGATTCCGCCATCCCATAGCAAGGATAAAAAGCCTCGCGCCGAAAACCACAGTCACTAAAATATTTACTAAAACGCTTAATAGTCTCGGCTCTAACTGGCTCTGCACCAGAAAAAGCTAGCTGCCAGCAACTTAAATCCAGGTTGGCTTTTTGTTCGGGGGTGACGCAATCAACACAAAGATCGTAGGCAAAATTAGGCGCTCCACTAGTTACTCCGCCATAGCGAGAAATTGCCTGTAACCAACGGTAAGGACGCTGTAAAAAGGTTACAGGAGCCATTAAATAAAGTGATATACCAACATATATTGGCTGAACAATACAGCCAATTAAACCCATGTCATGATACGGAGGCAGCCAGGAAACGATCGTATGTTCCCGCTTATTTTGAAAACCACGACTAATTGCGGCAGAATTTGCCATCAAGTTACCATGACTAACCATGACTCCTTTAGGCTTGCCTGTCGAACCACTGGTATATTGAAGAAAAGCTAGATTGTCTGAGGTGATATCTGGATAATGCCAACCCGTAGCTAAATTTGATTCTAATATATCACTAGCGATGAACTTAATTTTTTCGGTAGCATTATGACTGGCAAACTTACTAGCTACCTGCTCTTGAATCGAATTAGTAGTTAGCGCCAAGGTAGCTTCGGCATCAGCCACAATCGCCAGTAAACGCTCCAAGGAACGATTCGCCCTTGGTGGGTAGACGGGAACGGCTATAACTCCAGCATATAAGCAGCCCAAAAAAGCCGTAATAAAATCTAGTCCTGGCTGAAAAAGTAGTAAAGCTCTTTGCCCTTGAGCATCATGATTTTGTAAAACAAAAGCGATCGCCTTCGCTTTCTCGTTTAGCTGTTGATACGTGAGACTATCGATTTCAGTTTCACCATCAGCCAAGAAAGTAAATGCCCTTTTGTGAGGCTGAGTACTCGCTTGTTCCTGTAATCGGTCTATTAGGGTTGTTTGCTTGCTCAATCGGTTCCTCTCTTTGCCACCCACGAAGCTAGATATATATATCAATAGCTTATCCAAAAGCGAGATACATTTGTTAATATTCGCTCATGAAATAATATCTCAGACAAAGAATAACCGATTAAGGAGGAAAAATATAGTAAAGGAGCTCATCAAGGAGCAAAAAACATCCTGCAAAGCAGTTAAGCCTCACTAGCCACAGTCTAAATTCTCTCAAGGATTTGTAAATTAATTTAAATTTGTGGCGAATCAAACAGAATCGAGCGCTGAATTAGGCAAAACCAAACTAACTAACTCCAAGCTCAAAATGATTAATACCTTCGGTTTTTTAGTCAATGATTAAAGCAAAATGTCTATAATAAGAATACCCTAGAGATATACTATTAATCCGAATTTGTAACATGAACCAGCAGAAACAAGAGGTCGATCCTGGAGTTGCCTATATTCTGTGGACTTTTGGTCTGATGGGGTTTTGTGGTATCCATCGTTTTTATTCAGGCAAGATTACTAGCGGTTTAGTCTACTTTTTAACCTTTGGTTTTTTTGGCGTTGGTCAATTTGTCGATCTGTTTTTAATTCCTGGAATGACCAGAGAGAGAAATATGCGTTTGCTGTACGAGGCGACAGTAGAGGCGCGCAATAATAGTCCACAAGTAACTTTAGTCCAGCCAGAAGTTATCGCCAAAAAATCTGACCCCATGTTAATTTTACTCAGAGCAGCAGCTACTCATGATAATGTTCTATCTGTTGGTCAGGCGATGTTAGCGACAGAATTGCCTTTGGAGCGGGTGGAAGTTTTATTGAGTCAAGCTCTTAAGCAGGGATTAGCTCATATTGACAATGATGAGCAAACAGGCGCTGTGCGATATTATTTTGATGTTTAGTTGATGTTATAGGTGTTTCACATGAAGTCCGTTTAGACAATTTCAATTAAAACTCGCGCAAAGACGTTTATTCCGCTTAGTTCGGGGCAAAGATTTTATAAGAAGTAATCAAGCGGACTTGATATCAGAAGCAGTCGATCGAGTCGCCGTGATTTTGCTTAATTAATAAATTTTTTTGACAACAGCTAATAATAATATGTTAATATTATTTGGCAAATCTGGGTCATTAGCTCAACTGGATAGAGCAACGCCCTTCTAAGGCGTAGGTTTCAGGTTCGAGCCCTGAATGGCCTGTCTCAAGCGATCGCTACCAGCTTTTAAGTAGCTAGTTCTATAGAGTAGAGATGCTTTCGGCAAGAAAACAAAGCAGACTCTCTTGCTTACCCTTCTGGGAATTTAAAATTGGGAATTTAAAATATAGCTAGTTTTTGTCTATTACATTTCTGACTCGACAAAATAGCTTAAATATATCCATAATTGAGCAGTTATATTAATTGTTTACCTCTAAATCTGGTTTGCATTAATAGTTGAGAGTATCGTCACGATCTAACTTCAAGCGCTCTAAAAAGTACGCGAAGGAAGGACGTGCGATCCTAAACTAGTCCTCTAGGATAATCGCTTGGGCAAATTATTTTAAACTCAATCACTCTTAATCTATAAATTTAAATCGGTAAAGTTTCTCAGTTCTAATTTCAATCTAGTTCACGAATCGTTATTTCTAAATTTCAGCAGTTCCCCTGGTAAATAATTTACAATCATTTATGAGTAGCTACTATCGAAAACCCTTAAAACAAAAAACGGTTTTGAAAGAATTTAAAATTTTAATTGTTGCCATTGCTATATTCTGGACGCTTGAAATTGCCGATTTCCTAGTGTTTCATGGCAGTTTAGATAGTTATGGAATCCGACCTCACAGCATCATGGGTTTGCGAGGAATTATCTTTGCACCATTTCTCCACGGCGGATTTCCCCATCTAATAGCAAATACTATCCCCTTTCTTACTTTGGGATGGTTAACTATGATTCAACAAACCAAAGACTTCTACATTGCTTCGATTATGAGTGCGCTAGTCGGTGGTGCGGGAGTTTGGCTATTTGGCTCTCCTAACTCGGTTCACATTGGTGCGAGCATTTTAATTTATGGTTACTTAGGCTTTCTACTTTTACGAGGCTATTTTCAGAAAAACTTTCCCTCGATCGCCTTATCTATTTTCGTAGCAATAGCTTACGGTGGTCTTATTTGGGGCGTATTTCCCTCTCAAATGGCAGTTTCTTGGCAAGGTCATCTATTTGGCTTTATTGGTGGCGCGATCGCCGCTAAAATGGTTGCTCAAGAAAGAAATTTTAATTAAAAACTTTAGTTTTAGATCGCAAATTGGGTGGGTAACAACTAGATGCATCTTTCTTATGTAGCAGTAACGAAGAATAGGTAAAGTTTTTTGTCTTATAAAGAACCATGAAATAATCAAAATAGTAATGACCGATGAATCAGTTATTACTATCAACTCGGTAATATAGTTGAGAGAAGCCCACAGCAATGATGGTGCTTCTTTTTCCTGTTGAGGGTAATCGCCCCACTTCCCCTTCAACGTAAAATATTATTCAAATCTAAAATAAATCCAGGTAAAACATTCTCTCCTGATAAAGTCTGAGGATTGTTTAAAATCTCTACTGGTTTGCTTGTGCGATATATTTCAACTGTTTTTGCTTCGGGTTCGATTAACCAGCCAAGTTGAACGCCATTATCTAAATATTCCTGCATTTTAGCCTGCAAGTCCTCGTATCTCTGATTTTTAAGATCGCTGGGACTTACTAATTCAATCACAAAATCAGGAACGACTGGAGGAAACCCGTCTTGCTGTGCCTGGGTCAGCCGATTCCATCGATCTAACTCGATCCAACTAACATCTGGACTTCGTCTCGCACCATTTGGTAAAACAAAAGTGGTAGAAGAATCAAAAGCTTCTCCCGTACCATCCCTATCTGTCCAAACTCCTATTTGTTGAGTCAAACGACGATTTTTTCTCCCTGCTGTTCCTCCAGTAGGACTCATAATAATTAATTCTCCATTTTTGGTTAGTTCCATTCGTGCTAATTGTTCAGCGTATGCCAATTGCTCGAATTGTTCTGGAGTTACTTTGAATCCCTTGGGTACGGAAATCGTTTCCATTATTTTTAACTTGAATCTCTTTTGTTTATTATATTCTTGCTAAATTTTTAATAATGCGCTCTGAAGGCTATTTATCAAAAAAGGCTATTAGCTTTTAGCTCTAAAGATTACTTGAGTAAAAGACTCTGAAGCTGTCAAGCTAGAGTTAGAATTTCTACCCCCGTATCTGTCACGACAATAGTGTGTTCAAATTGGGCTGAAAGTTTCCTATCTTTGGTTACTACCGTCCAGCGATCGCTTAAAAATTTTAGTTCGTGTGTGCCTTGATTTAACATCGGTTCAACGGTAAATGCCATTCCCGATCGCAGTTTTAAACCTTTGCCTCTTTCTCCATAATGAGGAACTGATGGTTCTGTATGAAATTCACGACCGATTCCATGGATGCCTTAGCTTAATGATTGCAAGAGCGATCGCTGTCAGGTAGGTTTTTAATTCGGGCGATCGCTATTTTCTAAATATTGCTTGTTTCTCAAGTGGTAAATTTTTGAGAAATTTGGGTTGAGAAAAACAAGTTGTCAATGGGGTATCCCAATCAACAGGAGAACTATACAGTATTGCCAGGGTTTTACGGGATCGCTCTGCAAAATAATTACCGCGATGGATACTATAACCATCAAAAAATATAGCATCTCCAGGCTGAAGATTTATTCTCGTAGTAGATGACATGAGATTAGAATCAGAGAATTTACCGTTTAATTCTTTACGTATCTCTAGTTCTTGTGGAGTATCCCAACGAGCGTGAGAACCAGCCACAATTTCTAAATTATCATCGGCAATTAAGGCAAGATGTACCCGAATAAAACTAGAGCTAAAAATTCTCGATCTTTCGGTACGATCTTCTGGTGCATTTATTTGTCCGTCACGATGCCAATCCCCTCGCCAAGAAAGTTCTTCTGGATTAAAAAAATAGACCAAACCATGAAAAAATAATTGGCGATCGCAAATGCAATTTAAAATTGATAAGATTTGCTGGTCTGCGATGGTATTCTGTAAATAATCAATAACTTCAGAGTAATCAGAAAAATACTCTATTTGTTCTGGAAGGGAGCAGGTTTTTTTGGGGAATTTTGGCTGAGTTTTCAGATATTCTTTGCGTCTTCGATCTAAGGCTCTTGCGCAGATTGATTTAAGGCGATCGATGTTTTCTAAATCGAACAGTTTGGGGATTATTATATAGCCTTGCTGAATAAATTTACTTTTAATATCATTGTAGTCCAACATCTTTAGCTTGTTAATATTTTGACAAAAAGCTATCAAATTATCGTTTCTGGATCTAATTCTTGAGTTTCTCCCGCTTCATATTCTTGCATGGCCTCACTAGCCAGACTAGCTAACAGATCTTGAGAAGCAGTGAAAGATTCTTCCCATTTAGCTTCGTCTTCTAATTCTTCTAAAATTATTGCAGCAATATTATCTTGTTCATTTTCAGGTAGATTTTGAACTTTAGCGATCGCTTGTCTTAGTAGTTCCGTCATCCTAGATAAAAATGCTTTCTATCAAAGCATGAAATAAATGGTTTTTCTACCAGTATATCTGTAAAAATATTAATTATTTCTGCTTGCCTCATCTAAACAGAGAATTGCATCAGATGCGATCGCCCTACCTGCCCTTCAACCTAAACCTTAAATATTCTTACTTCCCCTCCCCACAACCAGGTTAAATCATCGATAATTGATAACTGTTTACTGATAACTGTTTACTGAAAATGTCTTTTGTTGGCTTACATATCCATAGTGACTATAGCTTGCTTGATGGTGCGTCTCAGATTCCTCAGTTAATCGATCGCTGTTTAGAGTTAGATATGCCTGCGATCGCTCTAACGGATCATGGGGTGATGTATGGGTCGATCGAATTGATTAAGGTATGTCGTCGTAAAGGTATCAAGCCCATCATTGGTAACGAGATGTATGTGATTAATGGCGACATTGAGGTCAATATTACTGAGAAGAAAAAACGCCACCGCAAGTATCATCAGGTAGTGTTAGCCAAGAATACTCAAGGATATAAGAATCTGGTTAAGTTAACGACGATTTCTCATCTCAAGGGTTATCAAGGTAGCGGAATCTTTGCTCGTCCCTGTATTAACAAAGAATTACTCAAGCAATATCATGAAGGATTAATTATCACTAGCGCCTGCTTAGGGGGAGAAGTACCCCAGGCAATTTTACAGAGTAATTTAGCTCATGCTGAAGAGGTTGCTAAATGGTATCAAGATGTATTTGGTGAGGATTATTACTTAGAAATTCAAGATCATGGTTCTCCAGAAGATCGAATGGTGAATGTGGCAATTGTCAAAATTGCCCGCAAGTTGGGGATTAAAATCGTTGCTACCAATGATTCTCACTTTATCTCCTGTTACGACGTAGAAGCCCATGATGCTCTGCTGTGTATTTTGACCCAAAAACGGATCACCGATGAAAAGCGACTGCGCTATAGCGGGACAGAGTATCTCAAGTCGGCGGCTGAAATGAGGTTGTTATTTCGCGATCATTTAGAAGATGA
>JBDKJC010000116.1:0-7848 GCA_039796815.1 Cyanobacteriota bacterium
AGTAGCAAAAAAGGAACAAGGCAAATCACTGTCCAGGTCAAGTCCTTAATCGAGCCACTTTTTAATCTCATTGCTTTAGTCTCGTAGCTATCCCGTAATTGATTTAATTTCATTTGTGATTTGCCAAGTTATTGGATGGATCTAAATTTCAAACGTCACTATTTCTCTACCTGGACTTTAATCTCACCGAGTTTAATAAATTGCCTGCCTTTCCCATCATATACCCAGGCTTTGAGCGCTGTTTCACCCAAGGGAAGTTGCTTAATCGGTACAGCCAATGACCATCGGGCTTGGGCATATCTTTTAGATTGCAAAGCTTCAGCCACATCTGGACTTGGTAAGCGAACTGAAGCTGACTCGAGAATTGTTTCTGCCTCTGATTTGTCGGGGTTATGGGAAATCAATACCAGGGATGCAGGTTTGAGTTCATTTGGCAAAATCGCCCATCCTGCAACGGTTATTTCCTGAGCGCAATTCAAACAAGTTTTTTTGATCGACAAAGCTTGCTCTGAAGCTTGAGGTGAATCGATGAATCCGTAGGAGTTATTCTGCGCAGTGAGAAAATTTAAACTCTCAGGATCTTGCCTGATACCAATTTGATTCAACATCTTGGTTCGTTTTCTTAGAAGTTTAGGGTCAGGAAACAAACGCTGTAAGCAGCTATCCATTCCACTATCTACTGATGCAGTTATTTCTAGACAACTGCGAGACGATCCTCTGTCTAGTCTTCCTTCTTGAGCAACAGAAATTTTATTGATGGAGGAAATTGACACGAGAACAGTAAATATACTGGTAACTGCCAAGTACTGCCATCGATAATTAGACAGTTTAAATGATTTCAGTCGCCATAACTGAATTAGAGCAATAATCAGGAGGATTGTAATAGATGTATACCGAGATGAATAGGCTTGGGTAGCACCAAAGCCAGATCTGCCAACCGCTGTAATTAGTGTGAACAGAAAAGCAAATGACCCCATTGATAGCCAGGGGGAAGCTTGCTGTGAAAATTCTGAGTAGGGATTTTGTACATAACGAATAAAAAACCAGAAAAAATTTGCAGTAATAACTAAACCTGGTAGCCAACTTAGATCTGAAGCAGAAAATAATGGAGTCCCTAAAAGTGAGAAGAAATAGTTTAAAGAAACATCTAAATGCTTAACAAAGAAGAGTGTGTCAGGATGACTAGGTGGCTTCTGATAATTATGGAAATAAATTGAGCAGGATAGGACAAATAAAATCGACCAGCATAAAACAATTTTGATTACACTCCTGGTTTTGATTTTATTAGACTCATGGGCAAGAGTTAAAATACAGGGCGTTACCGCTAACCAAGTCATCAAACCATGGGCCGAAGAAAAGCTGGCAATGATGCAAACTGTTCCTCCTAACAAAATTTTCAGCCAAATGGAACGAAGCCTTGAAGTAAGCAAAAAAATAGCTAAAATCAAACAAAAGCTAATAAAGAACCAGGCAACTTGAAATCCCCACAGCAAATTTTGTTCTTGGACGAAGGAAGTGATAATGATACTAATTGATAAGCTTATCAACCAAAATTCTGTATCTTTCCTAAAAACTTGACGCGAAAAAATCTTTTGAATTAATACATAAGAAACAACAATTAAGAGAATACTGAAGTACATTTCATATTTAGTATTCCAATGGGTTAAAAATGCTAAAGCGATAAAAATAAATCTGGGAAAAAATAGACGATGTTCATTATGTTGAGCAAAAAGATCCTGAAAGCTTAAATTTCCCTTGGCTACTTTCTCGAATAGAGAAGTTAGCTCCCATTGATCCATATAAGGAACATTTACGCCATAGCTAGCAACTAGATATATAAGTATCAAAAACGGAAAAATGCAAATTACTGTCCAGGTCAAGTCATGAATCGATCCACTTTTAAATCTTACAGTATTAGTCTCGTCGCTATCCCGTAATTGATTTAATTTCATTTAATTAATTTAAAGATGCAGTTTTTAGAGTTTGTTTGGATAGCTGGTACTCGGAATCAGCTTCATATTTTTCTGAGTGACTCTTTATCAGATATTTAGCTGATAGTTTTCGTTTTTTTTAGTTAGATGAAGATTGTAACAGAGTCGCGATCGCATCATTTAATCAGCAATTAGTAGCTAATTCATAACATATATATAAATTTCAGAACTTTATGCTTATGTTTATCTAACTTGTTATTAGAGATAGTTACTCATTGCCAGGAAGATATAGTAGTCTTTTTAATCTAAACCAGAACGATCTTATCTTCCAAAATTTGCTAGTCTTCATTGCATGGATTTGTTCTTCCAACTGACTTAGCTTTTGATTGTTACTTTTGACTGTCCGATCAAATTTTTCAATTCGTAACCTCAACGTTTCATTTTCAACACTATATGTTTTACTCTGTAGTCTCAACGCTTCATTTTCAACACTATATGTCTTACTCTGTAGTCTCAATGCTTCATTTTCAACACTATATGTCTTGCATCGATCCTGGTAGAATTGGAGTTCAACGTAGGAGCTAAGTTTAATATTTGCTTGATCCTTAGAATGTTGCCTATATTCTAAAAGAGTATCAGGCGATCGTTTAGCCTGCCATCCTGAGAGAATAATACGACTAAAGAAATCATAATCTTCTGGTAAATCAGCATGTTTCGTATATCCCCCAACTGCGACAAAAGCTTTTCTACGGAACATTGAAGAACCGTGGATGAAATTAGCTTGAGTTTGCAAAAGCTTTTGCTTGGAATCTTCAGTGAACTCTGGAAAGTTAATGATGAATATGGAATTGGCTTTGACTATACCTCGTTTTTCTGGTGGAAAATTGGTATAGACGACTGATGCACGTTTACCAAATAGAGCAAAGTCGGTATAGGCGATGGCAACATCATCATTAAGATCTAGTATTTTGGCTGTTTTTTCCACATAATCACTTAAATACCGATTATCTGCTCCTAAAATAGTAATATATTCGCCATTGGTTAATGCCACCGCTTTATTAAAATGTGCCACTATTCCTAAGTTAGTTTCGTTTCGATTAATTCGGATCAATTGAGGATACTGACTTTGATAAAATTCGGCAATTTCCAATGTATTGTCTGCTGAGGCATCATCTGAAATTAGAATTTCATCTGGTAATCTAGTTTGCCTTAGAACAGACTCGATTGCTTCAACTAAAAAAGCTCCATAGTTATAAGATGCAATGATAACTGTGATGGTAGCTCGATGAAATCTGCTTTCATTTGTTACTATGAGACGCTTGAAAATATCGATGTGGGTGTCATTTCCTCGATCACAAGCAACTGCACCTTTAAACCGTTGTTTGACTAAAGATATCAGTCGATCATCAATTTTTCCATATGGATAAGCAAACCAATTACAACCACTTGGATCAATTGTTCTAACCTTCTCTGGAATTGTCAATTCATCAACTAAACGGGATTCATTTTCGCCGCCAGTCAAGTCATCATGCGATCTTAAGTACCACTGTAATCGCCCGCGATTGGTAACTAAGGTTTTGAGATCGTTAATATTAGAAAACTTTGAAGAAGGTTCTATTGGATCGAATTGATTATTTATCTCGATGCAATCACTACTTAAAAACAACTCAAACGGATAATTAAAAGATTTCAAGATAGGGATAGCATAAGCTATTGTACTTTTGTACAATCCATCAAAAGTAATCACAACATGATTGGAATTTTGGGGATGATAATCATCTAGATAGACAACTTCTTTGTGTTGTAATTCCAACATCTGTTGATAAAATCTATCTACTGTCACACACTCAATTGATGGAGATATCAGATCGATTCTCTGATATGTTAAAACTGTCATTTCACATAAACCTCAAGCCTCTGAGTGTATTCTCCATAACTAAAAAAATAACTTTCTAATAGAAGATAAGGAAATCGAGCCGTTAGCCAATCATTTATATGGCAGTTCAATAAAATTCCATCCTCCTTAAGGAATCGATCAATAATCTGATAAATCAATGTTTTAGACTCACCTATATAATGAGGATATAAAACGCCTGTAATTACAATTAAATCGTAGGTGCTACCTAAGCAATTCTGTAAATCAAAAATAGAACTTTGTAAAAACTGAATTTGTTTGTTTCTAACAGGTGATTCTTGGAGCCAAATATTTGCCTGCGAGATCGCATTGGCTGATACATCAACACCCAAAATGCTGTTTCCAGGTAAATCTCTGGTAATGAATCCATATCCGCAGCCAATATTCAAAACAGTTTGATAAGAGAGGCTAGGTAACTCACTAAGTAGTATTGCTTTTCGACGAACATCATCAGGATTGGGTTCATAGAGCCACAGGTTTTTTTTCTGATAAATTTGCTCTAACTCCTCCAGGGGTTGAATTGACATAAAAGTTATTTTTCTACTATTTCTACCATATTTTTTACTTATTCTCCTTTGATGCCGACAAAACATTTTAGTTTAAACCACATTGAGCGCAGTTTCCAAAACTTACTGCTTTCCATCGCCGTAATTCTATTATGAGCATGATTTAGTTCTGTACGGACATGATCTAGTTCTCTACTAAGTTGACTATATTGCACACTGAGTTGACTATGTTGTGCGCTGAGTTGACTATTTTGCGTACTGAGTTGAATATATTCTTGCTGAAAATTTCGTTGTGAATTTAATTTAGCAGCAATATCTGTTTTTAATTCCTGACTATCAATAGATTTTGAGTTCATCATCAAGTTTTGACGGAACAGCTTAACTTGATTTTCCGCTTCTTGCCAGATTTCTCTTTTTTTTGTAGCGGTAAGTCCCAGAATATCTTCAGTTATATAAGTTGAATTAGTTCCATCTAATCTCAATCGATACTCAGACGTTGCTTGAGATAAATACTCAGGTTCGTAAAACAAAGATAATCTAAGTAAGAAAGTATAATCTTCAAGTACTTTAAAGGACTCATCAAATTGCAAATATGCTGGACTGACTCGTTCTCGATCAATCAAAAAACTCAGTATGGGAATATGATTACAGTTCCACAAGTCACCAAAGGAAAACTTTTCCTTCTTAAACATATTGCGATCGTGGGATTTGACATAAAATTGCTCTAAGGCATCGCAAGCACCCAAAACTCCAATCACATCTGCATAGACCCAAGCTTTTAAAGGTGACTGTTCTAGTGCTTCAACCAACAGTGAAATATGTTCTGGATAAAGCACATCATCATCATCCAAAAATCCCACATAACGACCTGTAGCTTGAGCTAATCCCAGGTTTAAATTTTGAGAGCGTCTATCTTCATCAGAGGCATTCCTAACTAACTGAATAGTCATTCCCAAACGAGTATATAGTTGACTCAAAGCGACAACATCTTGGTAAGCACGATCATCGGTAGTTTGGACTACTAATACTACTTCTATACTGGGGTAGTAACTACCAAAAACACTAAACAAAGCTTCATCTAAAAACTTTACTCTCTTAGCAGTAGTGCGAATAATTATGGAAACTCGTCGGTTATTCATTTAGGCGTTATGTCAGGAATTTTAGAGATTAGATAAAAAAATTTGCTTTTGTTACCATCTTGTTTCAGCATAAGAAGCGGCACAATCAAACTTGATAAAGTCAGGTAGTACTGATGGGGGTAATTGGTTAGGTTTGAAATTTAAAACTGCTTTTAAATCTCTATCTTGAAGCGACTGTTTTAAGATAGAGAGATTTTTTTTAATTGCTTCTTGCTGACCATATTTCACGGCAAGTTTATACATGGAAATTGCCATTTGCTTCTTTTGATTACTAACATCTCGTTCAACATCATAAACATAATGATGAAATAGGGCATCGGCAACTGTAAAACACTTATAACCAGCTAGTTGGACTCGCCAAGAGAGGTCAACATCTTCGCAATATAGAAAAAAATCTTCATCAAAGCCCATCGCTTCTTGATAGACAGATCTCGGAATTAACAAGCAGCAGCCCGAACACCAATCTGTAGTTAAATGCTGCATATCATAGATTTTGGGATGCTCTGTCGGAAATTGTCTAGCTTCAAAGATGCCCTGGTCTCTATTTCCTTGAGCAAATCGAATTAGCCTTTCTGCCAACTGATAATGAGGAATACCGTCAGGATTAACACAGAGATAGTAGTCCGATGAAATACCCCACTGTTGAAATAATTGATTATGTCCTGCCCCAAAGCCAATATTTGGTGAAGATATTGCCATTTTAAGGGGTAGGTCAATTGACTGAGCCATCAATTGAAGATCTTTTAATTGGGAACCTTCTGTGTTGTCGATAACCCCAATTTCGATTTCCACCTTGAGAGAATTAAAAACTTGGTTTTTTAAACCTATTAAGCATTTTTTTAGTAAATTCAAGTTATTCTGATACAGAACAATACCAACAGCTAGTTTCAACGAGTTCATAAATTCTCAATACAGAACATGATATTTTGTTTAAAGACTCTCAAATGTGGGAGATTGAAACCAATCAAGTTAATTTATTCCCCATCTTTCGTACCTCTCTCAGGTGATATTGAGCAATAAAGCGCTTAATATCAGTTGTTAATATAGGTTAAGTATTTTACACCTAAATGATGAAAAATGCCCAAGTTTTGCAGATTATATCTATCAGGCTCAATTTAAGCTAGGACTCCAAATTTCAGATCTTGAGGCGATAGTCTTCATGGCTTTTACTTAAATTAGGATTGTAACAGGGGTCGCGATCGCAAATTTGCGCCCATTTTTGCTGCATGTATTTGGTTTCCTGGGCAAAACGAGCTTTTTTGGCGGGACTATCTTCATAACCGCGACTTTTGGACTCATAGTGATATAAAACTACGTGAGGCAGATAAATGTTACGATAGCCATGACTAAGTAGCTTCAGACAAAAATCAACATCATTAAAAGCGATCGCTAATTCTGTTTCAAACCCTCCTACTTGCTCAAATACTTCTCGACGACACATGAGACAAGCAGCCGTTACCGCCGCATAATTATTGGTGGAAACTAATTGAGATATATAGCCTGGTACGGAAGCAGGAAAATTCTTATGGCTATGTCCTGCTACACCACCAATACCCATAACTACCCCTGCATGTTGCACGGTATCATCGGGATAGAGCAACAAACTACCCACCGCGCCAATGGATTTTCTTTGACTCTGTTCCACCATCGCTTCAATCCAGTCTGGGGTCAGGATTTCTGTATCATTATTCAAAAATAATAAATAATCTCCTTGGGCTTGTTCTACGGCATAGTTATTGATTTGGGAATAATTAAACGGTATGTCGTAATCATAGGAGCGAAAACGTTGAGGCTCTTGCTCCTGCCAATATTTAAAGCACTCAAAAGTTTGAGGCTCAACACTGCCATTATTGATGACGATTACTTCGTAGTTGGGATAGGTTGTTTGGTCAAAGATAGATTTAAGACAAGTATCCAAAGTATCGGCAAGATCTTTAGTGGGAATGATAATACTCACTAGCTTGCGGTCAGGAATATCGTAGCGAACGGTATATACCCCCGCAAAATTAGGGTGCATCACCACCTTTCCTGGTTCTTGGCGACGGATGAGAGCCTCTTGAATAGCCTTTTTAGCAGCGAGTGCAGCATAGGGTTTAGCATCGGCATCCGCTGCCGTAGACTGGGGATGAATGCGCCAGTGATATAGTACTTGCGGAAGATGGAAGATGTGGTCAGTTTTCTCAGTTAAGCGTAATACTAAGTCATAATCCTGACTGCCTTCAAAGCCAACTCGAAAGCCGCCTACTTCCTGTACCAAGGAGCGTCGATAAACTCCCAGATGGCAAGTATACATGCGCGACAACATGGAATCAGGACACCAATCTGGTTTAAAGAAGGGATCTTGGTGAATGTTTTGC
>JBDKJC010000117.1:0-7847 GCA_039796815.1 Cyanobacteriota bacterium
CAGGGAAAACTACCCTACTTAAAAGTATTACTCAACTAGTAAAGGCGCGATCGGGACGAGTATTATTTCGCGGAGAGAATTTAACGAAGTTATTACCGCAACAACTAGCCAGTCAAGGTATTGTCTTAATTCCTGAAGGCAGACAAGTATTTACCCAACTATCCGCGATCGATAACCTGCGCTTAGGGGCATTCCATCGGCAAGATCCCCAAATAGAGGCAGATATAGAGATGATGCTAGAACGTTTTCCAGCTTTAAAAACACTGCGCGATCGACAGGCTGGGTTACTTTCAGGAGGTGAACAACAAATGTTGGCGATCGCTCGGGGATTGATGGCTAAACCACAAGTTCTGCTGCTAGACGAACCTTCTTTAGGACTAGCACCACAGTTAGTTGTCTCGCTTTATGAAACTTTAGGCTCACTATGTGAAGAAGGAATTTCCATTTTGTTGGTCGATCAAATGGCTCAATTAGCCTTTTCCGTTGCTCATCGTCTTTATATCCTAGAAACAGGAAAAATCATCCAAACAGGAACGCCAGACAAAATTAAATACACATTTTAAAAACTAATTAAAAACTAATCGTCAGATTTGCTTTGCGCTTGCAGGTTAAACTTAAGTTTCTGTGCTAGAGCATGATTTAATTTTTTCGACGCTTCAGGATGCTTCGGCTCTATTTCTAATACTCGACTGTAAAATTTAACAGCATTGTTCCATTCTGCCAACTGTTCCCATTGATGCGCCAACAAATAATATGATTCTGGATTGTGCGGATTTTGCTGAATTCCCTGTTGTAACAAAGCGATCGCCTGCTCGTGTTTTCCTTGTCTACTAAAAATGTCGCTTAAACGATGATATGGAGGAGAAAACGTAGGCTCGAGAGTTATCGCTTGATGATAAAAACCAATTGCTTGTTGTTCTTGATTTTGCTTAACTAGGGCCTCTGCCAGATGAAAACGATCCGTTGGCGTACCAATATTGGGCTGTAAAGCCAACGCTAGCTGCATTTCCTTGACAAATTCCTGCTGCTTTCCTGCCTTGAGTAAGGTTCTTGCCAAACTCAGATGTGCGGTAGGATATTGACGGTTTAACTTGATGGCTTGACGATAACAGGCGATCGCTTCGGCAAAATTACTTTTCTTGGCATAAAGATTACCCAGATCTGTAAAAACTTTAGGAGAATTGGGCTGCAACTTTGCTTGTTGATAATAACGCTGAATTGCTTTGTCCAACTGGCTTACAGTATTTTTATCTTGTTTGGGAGACGGCGATCTCAAAATTCGAGATAAATCTGGCTGATTTTGCGGTGTTTTTGTCGATCTTGATGGTGCTAAAACAGGACGCGACATACTTAAGTTAACAGCCTGTCGATAGTATATTGCAGCCTTTTGCCACTGATTATTCTGCTCTAACTTCTTGGCTACTCGACAATAAGCCTTGACAGCATCTTCAATATTATTATGGTCAATTGCCGCTAATTCGAGATCTACAGATTTTTTGCTGCTTGAGCTTTCGAGTAACTCCAATTCTGTAGCCTGATAAAGGCTATAGTCAGCTTTTTCAGGTTCATTTACTTCTTTCCAAACTGCTGCAAGTTTACGATATGTTTGGACGCTTGGCTTGATAATAATCGCCTTTTGATAATGCTTAATTGCCTGCTGCCATTTTAATTGTTGAGCATAAATATCAGCAATTCCCGCATAGACTTCCGCTAAGTTGGGTTTAACCTCTACTGCTTTGGCGTAGCAAGCCATTGCTTCTCCCGTTTGCCCCATTCTTTGGAGAGCATTACCCCAAATTTTATAGGCTTCCGCCATCTTAGGCATGATTTGCGTGGCTTGTTTACAGGCTAGTGCTGATTGCTCCCATTCTTGTTTTTCCAGATGCTCTAATGCTTTTTGAAAGTATACCTGTGCCGTTTCCCAGTCTATTTGTTTTGCCTGCTGAGGATTAACCGCTTTAATACGAGGCGCAAAATTAGGAGTCGGGTCAAGCTCAAGCTCAAGGTCAGGTGAGGCTGAAGGTGTTGAAGATACTCTGGCGATCGCCAAATTATTCGTTAAGGGTTGAAAAGAAAAAGCCGCTTCTTTTAAACTAGCAAGAGGAATGGGCGATTTTTTGACAGGAACAACATTTGAACGCAATAACTGGTTTTTAGTATTGCCTGCCAACGCTTTAAGATTAATTGCTTGACGATAGTAATTAGCGGCTTGTTCGATTTTGCCTTGTTTTTTTAGACCCATCGCTAATCTTTGGTAAGCGACGGCAAGATCTGCTTGCTGTTTAATCCGCCCTGCTAAACGCTGCTTAATTTCGGGCAAGTTAGGATTTTGTTCAATCGCTAAATCATAGACTGCCAAGGCTTCGTTTAATTTTCCTTGTTCCCAGAGAATATCTGCTTGCGCAATTTGTGCCTCCCATGCGGAGTGATCGGACTTGACGATCGCCGTCGGCGTTTCCTTAGCTTCGGTGTAAAAAAAATTTTGCAATAGCTTGAACATTAGCTAGTTTAAAAGATATATAAACAATTTTACTTAAGTCAATCAACTGATATTGAGAATCTACAATACAAAAAAGATCAGTGTTTACCCCAGCTATTCTATAAATTTTAAGGGCAATGTCCGAAATTTCATCTAATCTTTATTTTTGGCAGAAAATCTCTTCATAGAGAATTTTTACCAATCAGCGACTATTTATTACTAAACAATTACTATGATCAAAACAAGCGCTTATTTTAAGCATAATTTTAACTTAAACACTAGGAAACGCGAATTAGTTTAGCTTACATTAGTTTGCAATCAATTATTGATGATCATCTGCTGACTAATAGCTTAGATAGTTTAGATTTTTAGATTAACTACTTAAAAACCCATGTTATCAAATGTGGATTATAAAACTTCTCGTTTTAGATAGGGTTGAAGTACATCAGGAACTTTAACAGTACCGTCTAATTGCTGATAGTTTTCCAAAACTGCCGCCATGGTACGACCGATCGCCAACCCCGAACCGTTTAAAGTATGAACATACTGCGTCCCTTTTTGTCCTGCTTGTTTAAAGCGAATATTTGCTCGACGCGCCTGAAAGTCACGAAAGTTAGAACAGCTAGAAATTTCTCGATATATCCTAGCAGCAGGTAACCAAACCTCTAAGTCGTAGCATTTTGCTGCCCCAAAACCAATATCTCCTGTACAAAGTTCCAATACGCGATAGGGCAGTTTTAGCGCTTGCAGAATTGCCTCGGCGTTCTCTACTAAAGCCTGATGTTCGGCATCAGAGGTTTCAGGGGCAACTATTTTGACTAATTCCACCTTATTGAACTGATGTAGTCTAATTAAACCCCTGCTGTCTCTACCAGCGCTACCCGCTTCTCTTCTAAAACAGGGAGTATAAGCGCAATGGCGGATTGGGAGTTCCGTCTCCTCAATAATTTCATCTCGATAAAGGTTAGTTACAGGCACTTCCGCTGTAGGAGTTAGCCACAAATCATCGTTACTGCACTGAAAACTATCTTCAGCAAACTTAGGTAGCTGACTTGTACCCTGGAGAGAAACGCTATTAACCAAGACAGGAGGCATCACCTCCAAATATCCAGCAGCAATCTGAGTGTCTAGCATAAAACTAATTAAAGCTCTTTCTAAAGCTGCCCCCGCACCAACTAAATTCACAAAGCGACTTTGAGCCACTTTTACCGCCCGTTTAAAATCAAGAATCCCGAGTTGCTCGCCAATTTCCCAGTGAGGTAATACATTTTGGTTATCAGTAATATATTCATCTCCCCAACGTTTAACTTCTACGTTTTCTTCCTCTCCTTTCCCCAGGGGAGTAGATTCATCAGGTAGGTTAGGTAATTCTAATAGCAGTGCTTCGATCTTAGCTTTTAATTCTTTTTCTTGAGGTTCGAGCTGACTTAATTTCGTTTTAATCTCGTTTCCCTCTGTCTTCAACTGGGCAATTTCTTGTCCTTGAGGATTGCTACCCTGAGCAATTTTTTGACCAATCAGTTTCCCAATTTCGTTTCCCCTGGCGCTGAGTTGACTGCGGCTAGTTTCCAGTTCTCGTGAAGCCTGGTCTAATTTAACTATGGGTTGAAGATCGTAATTACCGTGGCGACGATCGATCGATTCTTGAACTTGTTCGGGATTGTTTCTGATTAGCTTGATATCTAACACCGCTTTAATTTAAAATTCACTCACTTCTTTTTCTTTATGTTAGGATATCTCGTTTTTGAATTATTTAATAATATATTTAGAATTAACAAATGAATTACCCGATCGAGAGAAAAAAGGGAAAAAATATTAGTTTACTATTCCTGCAAGAGATGCCATGAACTGTCGTTCACAACCCAGTAATGAAAATAGCTTTATTCTGCCTCCTATTTTCAAGACAGGTCTATTGCAGAGATAGATTATATTCATTACAAACTAAGCTATTTGGACGAAACTAAAAAAATATTAATCGCGTCCAAATTTTTGATTCTTAACTTGAGCAGCATTTTTAATCGATACGACGAGAAGGCGTTTCAGGAAAAGATTGGGCAGTTCCAACCTCACGATGGCTATTAGTATCGCGATGCTTATTCTTCCCTGCCAGTCCAGCTAACCCCAACAAACCAAGTAGACCCAACCATCCCCAGTCAAAGTTATCCTCTTCAACTGCAACAGTATCGACTGAATCTGTTTCTGTCTGCGCCTGTCCTAAAGCGCTAAAAGGGATAATTGCCAAACTAATCGCCAGTAAGCCTGCACTTGAAAGTTTGTATAGATATGAAAGTTTCATCAGATAGATCTCCAGATATTAATCAGCGTTTTCAATTGTTTTTCAATCTTGAAATAAGCTTATTATTTTCTCTGAGATAATCGATCGTTCTTTAGTTTTATAAATCGATCTTATAAATCCAAAGGATTTCAAAATTCTTTCTCAAAAAATGAGTCTTTCCATATACATTATTGTTGCTCAAACACTATTTTGTTTTTCTATGTATATCTGGCGGACGATTAAATAATTAAATTGAATTAAATTGGCAAATTTACAGGATCAAACTATATATTTTTCCAGGGCTATTTTATTCTCAGTAGCCAGATAATAAATTATCTGTCTGACAACCAAAGTCCGTTTAAACGGACTTATACTTTAAGCCAAGAAATTTATTTTTTGGTGGCTTTTCATCAGAATGAAATAGCCCCGATCTTTTTCTTTAAACAAATATTAATAGCAAAAATAGTTTTACTTTAACTAAAAAAAATATGATTACCAACTCAGGTCATTTAAACCACTGACTACGAATCCGATCCATAGCTGCCATAATCTTTAACGTCTCGTCTAAAGGCATAACCTTACTTTCTAACTCGCCGTTTTGCAGACATCTAACTACTTCCGCTGCTTCGTAATTATAGCCATTTCCCACCAAGGGTTTAACCGTAGTTGCTCCTGGGTTTAATAAACTCTTAAGGGAAATATAGACTCGTTTAACTAGAGAATTTTGCTTAACTTTCGCCTTCAGTTTTTGTTTACTACTAAAAGATTTTAAAGGTGAGGGCAAAGAACTAGTCGTCGCTTCAGCAAATTTAGTGACGGAGATTTTTTCGGGCATAATAAATAGTTTGTCTATAGTAATTCTACCCTTGCTACCCATGATCGTGGCTTGATTAGAGCTTTCTGTAGAGACAGATTGAGCTAAAACAGCTAATGCCCCTTGAGCATAATTCAACAGCACCGCAGATTGCTCATCTACTCCCGTGTCTGAAAGATTTACCTGAGTCTGGATGCTAGATGGTTCACCCAAAAGATAATACGCCAAAGAAAGTCCATAAACACCGCGATCTAGTAGCGCTCCTCCCCCTTGCTCTAAAGTATTTAAATAAATACTGCTGTCATTGTTAACAACATAACCAAAGTCTGCCATGAGCATTCTCACCTTACCGATTTCTCCCTGTTCAATCATGGTCTTTACCTGTTGAATTAGAGGCATAAAGCGCATCCACATCGCTTCCATACAAAATAAGTTCTGGCGACGGGCAACTTCAATTACTTCTTGAGCTTGATCGGCATTAACTGCAAAAGGTTTTTCGCACAGAATTGGTTTTCCTGCTTCTAAACATAAAATACTCAGATCTTTATGAGTATGATTGGGAGTTCCAATATAGACAACATCGATATCGGGATCTTGCACCAATTCCTCACAGCTATTATAAAAACGCGGAATCCCAAATATTTGGCTAAATGTTTGGGCATTGACAGCTTTGCGTGAAGCAACTCCGATTAATTGAGCCTGTGGAACTGATTTTAATCCTTTAGCAAATTCTCCCGCGATAAATCCTGTACCGATAATTCCCCAGCGAATAGGTTGTGATGACATACTTTTTATGGGTAATGGTGACAAGTTAAAAAACTACGCTTTTTGTCAACTAGCTATAAGCTATAAGCTATAGGCTATAAGCATTTAAGATAATTTCCAGGAAAGCGCTCGCTCGCTCGCTAATTAATTAATCTACAATCTATGCCTGTAGTAATTGACTAATTTAATTTTTGCGCCTTCTTGTCACAAACAGCTGATAAATAATACCTTTTTAAGGTAAAAAAAGAAAATAAACTAAAGCTAATCTGAAATAACCCCTGAAAATGGTAGTGTGTTTGAAAAATATTGATTTTGGCTCAAATATACTACTATGTCTAAAGCTTTATCTTCTTGGTTAGGACTTTCTCTTTGCACCCTTGGCTATCTCTACATTACAAATAATCCCGCCTCGGCACAAGTTAGCTCTGACGGGACAGTCAACACTCAAGTCACTGAAAATGGTAATACTGCCGAAATTACAGGTGGAGAACGGGCAGGCGATAATCTATTTCATAGTTTTCAGGATTTTTCCGTTGGTACTGGCAATGAAGCTTCTTTTTTAAACGCCAACGATATCGCTAATATCTTTTCTAGAGTTACAGGGGGTAATATCTCCAACATCGATGGTTTAATTAGTGCTAATGGTAGTGCCAATTTATTTCTGATTAACCCCGCAGGAATTGTCTTTGGTGAAGGTGCGAGTTTAAATATCGGTGGTTCGTTTTATGGCAGTAGCGCCAGTAGTGTTTTGTTTGAGGACGGGGAATTTAGCGCTACAGATTTAGATAATTCGCCTGTATTAACAATTAATGCACCCATAGGTTTAGGCTTTCGCGATCAGCCTGGAGATATTACTGTTAGAGGAAATGGTCAAGGCACACGACAAAGTGGAGATGCTTTAATTGATACGGAAAATGCTTTGCGAGTTGATTCCGACAATACTTTGGCTTTAGTAGGTGGCAAGATCAATCTAGAAGGTGCAACTCTTAAAACCCCAGGAGGGAGAATTGAGTTAGGTAGTGTCCAAGGTAATCAAGAGGTTCGCTTAACTCCTGTAAATGAAGGTTTTAGTCTAGATTATGCAGGAGTACAAAACTTTCAAGATATTCAACTCTCTAAAACCGCCACTATCGATGCGAGTGGTTTAGTTGCTGGTGATATTCAAGTACAAGGCAATAATATTAGTCTGGCAGAAGGTTCTCAAATTGAAGCCAGCACTATAGGAAATTCACCCAGCCAAGAAACCCCAGGAACTATTAAAATTAATGCTGCTGACACTATTAAAATTGATGGTCTGGATTCATCAAACAGCTTTCCTAGCGCAATCGTTAGTCAGGTTTATTTAGATGCCGTAGGAAATAGTGGACAATTAAATATTAGCGCCACTAATCTCTCTTTAGCCAATAGCGGACAAGTTAGAGCCGACACCTATGGAAAAGGAAATGCAGGTTCAATCAACATTAATGCCACTGAATCAATTACTCTCAATGATGAATCAATTGCTTACAATGATG
>JBDKJC010000118.1:0-7797 GCA_039796815.1 Cyanobacteriota bacterium
CTAAAATAAGCGATCGCATCACTACCCTCCAAAAGTTACCTATCTTTGACCACAATTAACTTGGGATTCAGGAATTCTTTCCCCTGCATTATTGGTGCGATATGCCGTCAAAACAATATGGCCCGACTTTGTTACCGTAATTCCCCTCGCTGGCTGTATTTTCCCCTGACTGGTTTCTATAGGTTCAGGAATAGCCCATGCAGCAGGGTTTTGCTCACTGCTAATAATATTCTCAGAATTGAGCGGCGCATCTGGTGTGGGAGTAACTCCTCCTTTACCAGCGATCGCTAAACCATTATTTGCTGTGCCTCTACCAGCTTCACAAGCTTGAGCAGTGGTTTGCTCTGGTTCGACTACATTGCTGGGCAATTCTGTTGCACCCTGAACAGGATTAATATCGGAAGTATTAATATTAACAGTGCCATCAAAACCACTAACTTCAGAACTAGCGCTAATATCGTTAGTAAAGTCATTTAAAGAACGTTCTTCAATTCCAAAAACCCCTTCAGAAGTAATACCAATATTTCCACCTCTACGCTGTAGTGCGCTAGCAGTAATATCGTTATTTCCATCGGGGAAAGCAACTATAAAATTAGCGTTGATATTTACATTGCCACCATTCGCATTACCTGTTGCTACAGCACCTATGTTGCTCTCATTATCTAGGGACAAACTTTTCGCTATGTCTAAGGTAATGTTACCACCTACTTTGGGTGTTGCGTTTGCTGACGGCGATTCGGCGGCAAAATTGGAAGCTAAAATCGCTCCATTATCTAAAGATAGAGTATTAGCTTTTACGAAGACAGAACCACCATTACCACTTCCACTATAAGTAACAGTATTTGTATTTATTCCAAAATCATTGGAATCAAAATTAAAATTACTGGCATCAATAAGACTACCGTTAGTTAAAAAAACATCAGTAGAATTGATTGAAATACTACCACCATCTCCTTCTCCCAAGGTACTGGCAAAAATTCCACTGCCATTAGTTAAGGTAAGGTTGGGTGTGGTAATGTTTAATGCTCCTCCATTACCTACTGCGCTTGGCGCTACAAAGTTGGCAATCAGACTTGATTTATCCAGAGTAATTGATTTGGTGGCATTGATGTCGATTGTACCACCGTCTCCTTGACCTGCTGTACTAGCAGAAATTCCACCGCCATTAGTTAAAGAGAGATTAGCAGTAGTGATCTTTAATTCTCCACCTTTACCGACTGCGCCTTCTTCTACATTATTGACAGCACGACTAACAGTTCCATCACTACCAGCACCATCAAAAGAAATATCTGTGGCATCAATTGTTATATTGCCTGCATTGCCTGCTCCAAATGTACTGGCATTTATTTGACCACCATTAGTTAAGGTGAGGTTTGGTGTGGTAATGTTTAATGCTCCTCCATTACCGACTGCTCGTGGTGCTACTAGGTTGGCAATGCCACCACCATCGAGAGTAACTGATTCTGTGGCATCGATGTTGATGCTACCACCATCTCCTTCTCCCAATGTACTGGCAGAAATTCCACCGCCATTAGTTAAGTCGAGATTAGCAGTAGTGATCTTTAATTCTCCACCTTTACCGACTGCACCTTCTTCTACATTATTGACAGCACGACTAGCGATTCCATCACTACCAACACCGTCAAAAGAAATATCTGTGGCATTAATCGTTATATTACCAGCATTTCCTTGTCCTACTGTACTAGCATTTATTTGACCGCCATTAGTTAAGGTAAGATTAGGTGTAGTAATGTTTAATGCCCCACCATTCCCTACTGCATCTGCTTGTTGTACGGCATTAAAAAGACCACTTGCGAATATACCATTATCACTTGTCCCATCAATCTTGATTGATTCGGTGGCATCGATGTTGATGCTACCACCATCTCCCTTTCCTTCGGTACTGGCAAAAATTCCACCACCATTAGTTAAGGTAAGATTGGACGTGGTGATGTTCAACTCTCCAGCATTACCTAATGCATCGATTCCTACTGTGTTAAAAATAGCACTTCTAAATTCCCCATCGGCACTTGTCCCATCGATCTTAATTGATTCGGTGGCATCGATGTTGAGCGCACCGCCGTCTCCTTGTCCTCCTGTACTGGAATTAATCTGACTACCATTAGCTAAAGCGAGATTGGACGTGGTAACGTTTAATACTTCACCATTGCCTGATGCGCCTGATGATACTGCGTTGCGAATAACACTTGTCCCATCAAGAGTGATCGATTCTGTAGCATTGATGGAGATACGACCACTATCTCCTTGTCCGAATGTACTGGAATTAATTTGACCACCATTAGTTAAAGTGAGATTAGGTGTGGTGATGTTTAATGCGCCACCATTCCCCACTGCACCTGGAACTATCAAACTACCAATAAAACTTGCCTCATCGAGGGTAATTGATTTTGCCCCATCAAGAGTGATCGATTCTGTGGCATTGATCTCGATTGTACCACCATCTCCTTGTCCTCCCGTACTAGTAGAAATCGCACCGCCATTAGTTAAAGCAAGATTGGGGGTAGTAATGTTCAAAGCTCCTCCATTACCTACTGCACCTACTTCTACTTGGTTTAAAATACCGCTTCTAGAGTTGCCATCGGCACTTATCCCATCGAGAGTGACTGATTCGGTAGTGTTAATTACAACATCTCCTGCTTGAGCATCAACCGAACCCAAGTTCTCACCAATACCTGCCTGAATGCGACTACTAGAAGTTAAATCTAAATTCCTGGCGTTAACAAAAATATAACCTCCTCCACTAGCTAACACCGAAACGTTAGACGAATTAGCTAAGGAAACATCGCCTCTAGTTTCACCTTCAGGAAAACTCAAACTACCATCTTCAGTAAAACTTACTGTTCCCGCAGTAGTCAAACCTCCTAAATTCACTATTCCCCCTGGTGCAAAGATTCTGCCGCCATCGAAGTTAATATTCCCTCCAAGTAAAGTTAGATTTTTTCCTGTATCTACTTCCAAACCGTTACCATCATCAGCTACAGAATTGTTAACAATATCTCCTGGTTGATCGCGAAAACCCAAACCTATGGGTGCATTAATGGTTAACAAAGGCGGATTCTCTAAATCCGTTGCGCTAAATTCCCCATCCTCAAACAAAATACTACTGGCGCTACTACCATAAAACGAACCACCGATATCTAACCGCGCACCTTCACCAAAGACAATTCCAGCAGGATTGATCAAAAATAAATTGGCACTACCATTAGCACTAATCAAACCATCTATATTGGAGATATCACCGCCTGTAACTCGACTGAAGATATTAGAGATATCATTGGCGTTTAAAAAAGAGGCTTCATTGCCTGTTTCAACGGAAAAATCTTGGAAGCTATGAAATAGATTATCGCCTCTGGTTTCTCCACCTGTAATTTCGGCAGTATTGCCATTTTCAGTAACTTGAGTATTGACTGTCCCGTCAGAGGTAACTTGTGCCGAGGCGGGATTGTTTGTCGCGCAGAAACAGCCAAGGATGCAAAGAGAAAGTCCTAACCAAGAAGATAAAGCTTTAGACACAGTAGTATATTTGAGCCAAAATTGATAGTTTCAAAAATGCTACCATTTGTCAGTCTTATTTCAGACTAGTTTTAGATTATTTTCTTCTTTCACGCTTCGATATCACAATCATTGTGCATTTTCTATCACGTCTAAGTCTTAATCAAAAATTTATAAAGGGAGTTAAGAGAAATTATTTTTTAAATCCTTGATAAATATTATGGCTTTTAATAAAACATCGACTATTGTTGAAGATTGGTACGGAGGATATAAACTAGAGCTGTCACTCGGCAGTGATCTAGATATTCCCAATTGGTCATTAAATTTCAATTTACCCTATACAATATCGGCTGCTTATGGCGTAAATCTAATCCATAACTCAGACGGCAGCTATACAATGAGCGGGCAAGATGGCTGGGCAAATCTTACCTCAGGACAAACAATCAATCCGATTTTAATTGTTGAAGATCAAGGACAATCCGCTCAACAGTTGAGTTTTCTAGATCAGCAGCCAAGTAACCCAGTCCCTACTGTTGACACTGGTTATGTTGACACTGGTTATGTTGATAATAGTTATATTCCTCCTGCTAATAATACTATCGATGTCGATCGCGATTTTGGCGGAGATTTAGCTAGTGCGATCGCTGCTGCTAATAGTGGTGACGTGGTTCAATTGGGCAATAATAGATACTACACTTCAGGTTTGACTATCGATAAGAATATTATCCTGGATGGTCAAGAAAATTCAGTAATTGACGGTGGTGGCACATACAACTCAATTATCACTTTATATTCAGGTGCTTCTGGAGCAACTATTCAGGATGTAGAAATAACCAACGGTAATAATGGTATTTACAGTTATAAAGCTACAAATTTAACGCTGCAAAATCTTGAGGTTCACAACATCGGCAAGAATGGAATCATGGGCGATGGTAACCAAACTGGTATTTCTTTAGATCATGCCGACGGACTGAAATTAAGTAATAGTAGCGTATATGATGTAGATCGCAAAGGAATTGGGGTTGGCGATACTAATGGCGCAGAAATCACCAACGTGAATGTACAGTCTGTCAATTTAGCAGCCCATCACGCTCAAAGCCATGATACTGCTGGGATTAAATTTTTTAATACTAACAACGTTACTTTAAAAGATAGCTATTTTGAAAAAATTAACGCTTATCATATTTGGAATGACACCACTAATAAAACTACTCTTGACAATAACAACGTGGTCAACGTGGGTTCAGACTTTTTAGCCCCTAGCTTTAATACAAACGTGAACATTGCAGGGATTTATAACGAGAAAAGTTCCAATTCAGTTGTCCGTTATAATGAGGGAACTGCGGTAGGTAATTTTGCAGCGTTTAACGCCACCGAATTTACCACTCAAACCATGATCTTTGAAGATAACAATAGCTTCTCCAAAATGGAGTTTGGCACTCAAGATTATTGGGTAAATCAATGGGCTGAAACTTTGATCGCAACTACCGAAAATCCTGATGAAGCTAATTTTAGCTTGTTTGCTAATGAATACTATGCTCAAGCTGATATTTCTTAGCTATAAGCTATAAGCTATAAGCTATAAGCTATAAGCTGTGTGATCGGCAAAAGTTTATAGCCTATAGCTTTCTAATTCAAGTTGATAATTAGTTTTTCATGGTAGATTGACGAAAGATAGTAAATACATTTCAACCGTGCAAAAGTTAGTCGTCGCTACAGGAAATCCTGGAAAACTAGAGGAGATGCAGGAATATTTGGGAGATTTACCTTGGGAGTTGATTTTAAAACCTGCCGAGATTAATGTAGATGAAACAGGGACTACTTTTATTGCGAATGCTCGTCTCAAAGCTTCAGAGGTAGCAAAAGCTGTAGGTGAATGGTCGATCGCTGATGATTCTGGATTAGCGGTAGATGCCTTAGATGGTGCGCCAGGACTATATTCGGCACGTTATGGCAAGACTGATGCAGAGCGCATTAATCGCTTACTCAGGGAGTTGGGAGATAACCAAAATAGGCAGGCGAAATTTATCTGTGCGATCGCTCTTGCTAATCCTGAAGGCGAGATTATCTTGGCAACTGAAGGAATCTGTCGGGGTGAAATATTAAACTCTCCTCGTGGTAGCGGTGGTTTTGGTTACGATCCAATTTTTTATGTCCCATCGCAACAACAGACTTTTGCCGAAATGTCTGCGTCAACTAAAAATAGAATTAGCCATCGAGGTGTTGCTTTTGCGCAGTTAATGCCAGAGTTAAAACAGTTGTCCGCAAAGCTGGTTAGCAAAAGTGGCTACTGAATTGGCTACTGAATAAATAACCAGCCATAACCAAGACAAGCGATCGCCCACAAACTACCATAGATATAACCCAGTCTTTTTTTATAATTATTCGACTCAGACTTTTTCAGGGCAAGATGAATCGTTAGGGCAATAGGAGTTAGCCAGAATAATAGCGATAAGGCGATCGTTAGGTTATTGTCTATCATAAAATTACCTTAAGCTTGTTCATAAATGATATTAGAGCTAAAAGCTAAGAGCTAATATCAAGCAGGCTTGATTACTTCTTATAAAATCTTTGCGCCTTTGCGTCTTTGCGCGAGTTTTAATTGCAATTGTCTAAACGGACTTCATATAAGAGCTAAAAACATTTGAATGTCTTAGTTTAATTGATTGTGTGCTTGAATTATTCCTTGATTAGGAGTCCAGCGAATTATTGATTCTACTGCGGTGTTGTGGAATTCAATCTGTTTTTGCTGTAGTATTTGTTTGGTTTCAAGGGTAATCCGATCGGTAGATGCGATCGCCATCTTGGGCTGTAATAATTCTAGCCATCTGGATGTAATATCTTCTGAAAATACGATGATTGGATGTTCGGATGCTAGATGATGTTGTTTAATGTAATCTTCGATCTTTTGGTTTAGATTTTCAGTGTTGGCTAGTTTACCAATAATTAACCAGTTATAGTCAGCTATTTGAAGATTAATTAAATTTAATTCGCGATCCATCGTCAGATGAGCAGATTTAGTCGTAATTTCGGGCAACGAGCTACTTAATATAGTTTTGAGGGCGGTTAAATTATTGGCTTCTGGGCTGAAAATAGTTTTGGTTTGGACACGCTGACTTATTGCCAACCATTCTGCTGAGGAATTGGAACTACGATCGTATGCCAGTCCATAATCGATGGTATTAATTCCTTGTTGTGCCAAGAAAGGTAATAGGCTGTATTTAGCCTGGTTATTTTGTCCACTGTTAATCAAAATCACTTTACTTTGATCTTGAATGACAATGATTGGCGATCTTTGAGTAGCCAAGACTGCGATCTGAATTTGAGCCGAGTTGTAGATCGCTGTAATGATGATTAAAACAACGGGGAATATTAACCCCAACCACCACCGTCTTTGCCACCATTTACTGAACCAGATTAAAATAAATAGCCCATAAATAGCTAAGAGCATTTCTCGGGGAATTTGCCCCACTGCCCAAGTATTTCCTGGTAAGTTGCTACAAAATTCAGTAATGCCAATCAAAAATGTTGTGGGATAAAACAACCAAGAAGCGATCGCACTACCAATAGCAGGTACAATTAGGGTGGCGATCGCACTGATCATTCCTCCCAAGCTAATTAGGGTAATTAAAGGGGTGGAGAGAATATTCACCGCAATACTGTAGGTAGCTAGAGTATTAAATTCATAGCAGAGTAAGGGTAATACCCAGATGGACGCAGCCAGAGGCACAGCAACTAAAGAAGCAATAGTAATCGGTAGCCAGTCTAATTTTGCCTGAAGTTTTGGCAGAGTAACAATCAAGCCCAAAGTTGCCAAGAAACTCAGTTGAAAACCTAAATCGTTAATTAATAAAGGATCGAGCAATAAAATAATTACTGCTGCCATGAACAGAGATCCTAACGGTTTAACTTTAGTCTGCATCGTTAGTGCCAGCAATACGGCAACTCCCATTAAACAAGCTCGCAATACCGAAGCCTGAATTCCTGTTAAGCCTAAATAAGTAACTAAAGTGCCGATCCCAATTACCAACCGAGATTTGCCAGCCATCCGTTCGGTTAATTTTAAAATTAAGCCTAATAATAGAGATGTCTGGAAGCCAGATGCAGCAAGCACATGAGCTAATCCTACAGCAATAAAGCGATCGCGAATATCCGTCGGTAAATCTACCGCTTTACTCCCCAAAACCATCGAACTAACTAATTGCCCTACAGGGCTACCCAACCCCTGTAAATGACTCCACACAATTCGCTGACGCAGTTTCCACCAGCCCCATCCAGGCTCAT
>JBDKJC010000119.1:0-7778 GCA_039796815.1 Cyanobacteriota bacterium
CTTCGTAGTCGCCACAATCACCCCTTTCCCCGCAGCCAAACCATCCGCTTTAACCACGATGGGCGCACCAATTGACTGAATATAGCCTTTGGCTGCCTCTGCATCAGTAAAAGTTTGAGACTTCGCTGTTGGTACGTTTGCTTGGGTCATAATCTCTTTTGCCCAAGACTTACTCGACTCAATTCTTGCCCCTGACTGAGTTGGCCCAAACACAGCAATCTGACGTTCTCGCAAATAATCGACAATACCCAAAGACAAGGGAACTTCTGGCCCAACGACTACCAAAGAAATTTGATGTTCTGCCACTGCCTGAGCAATACTCGCAAAATCATCTACGGCGATCGCTAAATTGAGACAATTATTCATTGTCGCTGTCCCGCCATTACCAGGAGTACAAATAACCTGTTCGACGTTAGTCGACCGTAGTAATGTCCAAGCCAAAGCGTGTTCTCTACCGCCGTTGCCGACGACTAATACTTTCATAATTGAAGCTGATTACTTTGCAAGGTTGTAATTATCCCACGGCTAATCATTAACAAATCAAAATTAATTGTTAATTGCCGTTGATTGCTGCAAACAATTGAGCTACCTTATCTAAGTCTTTATCTCCAGGCGATCGCTCTACCCCACTAGAAAGATCGATCCCATCAGGTTGTAAACGAGATAAAGCCTCGCTGATATTATTGGGAGTTAATCCCCCTGCTAGCAGCCAAGGAATAGCTGGTTTAAACTGAGCCAGATCTTGCCAATCAAGCGTATGACCTGTACCACCAAGCATTTGAGGATGATAGGCATCCAGCAACAAAGTATCGACACAATCTAAATAAGCAGAAGTTGTGGCTAACGATGCTGCCGATTGAAGCCGAAAAGCCTTAATTAATTCAATTTCTGGCGCAATCGCCTGACGTAGTTGCCGACAAAACTCGGGAGACTCGTCCCCGTGTAGCTGAATTGCCGATAAATGAGCCTGTTGGACTACTGAACTAATTTGTGTAACATCATGATTAGCAAAGACACCAACCTTAACTGTTTTACTTGGTAGTGAATCGGCGATCGCTCTCAGGCGCTCGGGGGTTACATATCTCGAAGACTCAGGGACACAGATAAAACCAATACTGTCTGCTCCTAGATTAACAATTGCTTTACCCTGTTCTATCTGGGTAATTCCGCATATTTTAACTCGCATTGGCCTGATAACTGCTTTACTTGCAGAATTTGATCGTAAAAGTTTGTCTTACTGTTAATTATTTAAAAGAAACAACGTTTTGTACAGAGAGGTTTTTATAATTCCTATTAAACAAAACACAGCCGAAAAAAATATTTAATCAGCAAGAGAAACTAAATTTATGATGATATCTAACTTAATTTTGGCAGTTCAATACACGCCTTCAACTATTGAGTGGAATCCTTCCGTGGCTTTGGTCATGATTATGTCAAACTTATTTTGTATAGCTATCGGTCGCTACGCGATTCAAAATTCTGGACAAGGACCAAATTTACCCGTACCTAAGCCTGAAGTTTGGGATAAATTTGGTCTGCCTGAGTTACTAGCAACCACCAGTTTAGGTCACATACTAGGAGCGGGGATTATTTTAGGTTTGGGCAACGCGGGAGTCCTTTAACAATGAGCAATGAGTCCTAAAGGATTCCCTAAAGGGCGACACGGAGTTAGTACCCTTGCGGTATACACCTTCGGATAAGCTTCGCGTCACAATGAACAATGAGCAATGAACAATGAGCAAACTCCTAAAGCTGATAGCTGATAGCTAATAGCTGACAGCTTTTCAAAATAATTATTCCTGTTCCTGAGATTTGAGTTCTAAAACATCGGGGTTTAAAAATTCTATCAATCTGAGAGGAAATTGTTTTCTGCTCATAACCTCTCCATATTCGGCATTGAGATAGTTGCTATAGGTTTCTTTGTGAGTTATATACTTGCCAAAAAAAGCTAAACCGAGCTGTCGGACATAATTACGAGCAATTTTGGGGCTAGGGCCGATCGCTTGAGCGGGAACGGGAATACTACCACTAGATTCATCCAGAGTTGAAAAATGAGTACCACCTTTTAACAGCACTAGATATTTTTGAGGAGTTGTTAACCAGGTAAAAGGAGTAATTTGCTCGGGTAAAGCGGGGGTAACGGGATCTGAACTCCCAGAAACTAGCATTATGGGAATGCGAATTTTGCTCAAACTTTCTTGGCCAAAAATAGAACTCACTAGAGGGTTAATGGCGATCGCTGCTTTAATTCGTTCATCTTTAAGTTCTTTTTCCGTAACGACCAGGGGAAGAGGAATTTGTAGCGCCAAGCATTGAATTAGCCAAGATAAATTCCAAGAGTTATCTAAATTAGGACAATCACGGTTGAGAGAACCCCAGTTAATCTCTGCTCCTGCTAATGCCAAGGCCGTATAAGCGCCAAAGGATTGACCGATTATGCCCACGTTAGTGACATCAATTTTCTGACCAAATCGATCGGTAAGTCGGTCGAGTAAAAATTTGATATCTAGCGGACGATTAATTAGTTCGCTAGGAGGCGTTACATCACTTTCTAAACCATTTAACAAGCCTTCAATTTGCTTGGCACTGCTGCCAGGATGTTCGGGGACTGCTACGGCAAAGCCGTGAGAAGCAAGATGTTTGGCAAGATAACCGAAAGTAGTTAGGTCGCCACCTAAACCGTGAGAAATGACAATTAAAGGTAGTTTTTGCCCCTGTTCGATTTGTGGTAAATATAGATCTACAGGAAAAGTGCGATCGCGGCGCTCGTCGTTCATCATTAGCTTCTGCTTTCGATAGAAATACTTTCCAGGATTTAATAAGTTGAGATTTCTTTCTTTGGGTGCAATTGTAGTCAGCTTTTGGCGTTCTTTAATTACTTCTTGTTCTACTGCTGCTACAGAAAGAGCATTATTTTGAGCTACTTTGCTTAAATCTTTAAAAATTTCAAATCCTTCGCGAGAATCGACTCGCAGTGCATCAGTCGGAAATTTTTTGAGTACATTCAGCGGAGTTAAGCCAACATTTTCGTCGGCTGCTGCCAAAATTAATGCTGAACGGATGGCATAAAAACCTGGTTGACGAGCCTGAGTTTTAAACACTTGTGACATTCGCTGGAGTATTTTCTCTCCCTGAAATGAATAGAGAAATTGAGCGATCGCTAAAGGACTAAAATCAGCAGTGGTAGTTAGACCAGCCTTGAACTCCTCTTGCTGTTTAGGAGTCAGAAAATCAATGTAGCTTTTTAATTCGCGATCGACTTTCCCGGTTTTAGCATAGGTTTCTAGTGAATTAACCGAGACTGAAAACTCTAGTACTCCATAATTTAAGATTATGTTTTCGGCGGCGATCGCTTTCTTGCTTAAATATGCTTCTAAACTGATACAACATCCAAGCTGCAATATTCCTACGGCCAGATAAGAGTAAATTTTACCGTTGAAAAAAGCTGTAGGATTCTTCATGGAATTTGTGAGGAAAGCGTTAAAACTATTCCATTTGTAGCATTTTCTCTTAATTCAATTTAAATAGCATAAGTTGGCGATTAATCATCGATCGCAGTCTACCTTTTGTTTTAGAATTAACTCTTCTCGTCTTATACTTCCATTCACTCAATATTTGGCACTTGGCAATATGAAACAGCTTACAGGAAGAGACTTACTTGGCACTGCCGATCTCAATACGGCGGAAATCATCGGCTTATTAAAGCTTGCTCGTCAGCTAAAAAGTCATGAAGTAGAACTTAAATGCAATAAAGTTTTGGGTTTGCTGTTTTATAAAGCTTCAACTCGTACCAGAGTCTCTTTTACCGTGGCAATGTATAAACTAGGAGGGCAGGTAATCGATCTCAATCCGAGTGTGACCCAAGTTGGTCGTGGTGAGCCAATCGAAGATACTGCCAGAGTTCTAGACCGTTACCTGGATATTTTGGCAATTCGCACTTTTGCCCAAGCAGATCTTGAAACCTTTGCCAATTATGCTCAAATTCCTGTAATTAATGCCCTCACAGATTTAGAACATCCCTGTCAGATTTTGGCAGACTTGATGACGGTTCAAGAATGTTTTGGCTCTCTTGAGGGTAAGACTCTAACCTATCTAGGGGATGGTAACAATATGGCTAACTCCCTGTTATTGGGTGGAGCGTTGACTGGTTTAAATGTGAGAATTGCTACTCCCAAAGGATATGAACCTGACGCAGAAATTGTTAAACAGGCTCAAGCGATCGCTGGGGATAGATCGGAGATCGTAGTTACCCAAGATGCAATCGCCGCCGTAGAAGATGCTCAGGTGATCTATACCGATGTTTGGGCAAGTATGGGACAAGAAGACCTCGCCGACCAAAGAATACCTATCTTTCAACCCTATCAAGTCAATTCACAACTTTTATCCCACGCCGACCCCGAAGCGATTATTCTCCACTGTTTACCCGCTCACCGAGGCGAAGAAATTACTGCTGAAGCCATAGAAAGCGATCGCTCTCGCGTTTGGGATCAAGCAGAAAATAGGATGCACGCCCAGCAGGCATTAATGGCAAGTTTATTAGGGTTAGTTTGAGGAAAATAAGCGTAGGTTTAAACGATAAAGTAAATGTATGTCAAATAAAAGCCATGATTTTTGTCATAGTTGTTGTATCCAAAAGTTTAAAGAGTCTAAATGGAGAACCTGTCGGCAACATCCTCTATGAAGAATGTACTAGCTTAATAAAAGCTTCCTCTCTTGAAGAAGCCGAACAGAAAGCCATTGACTATGCAAACAATCAAAATACCTCCTACAAAAACTGTTACGGAGAAACAGTAACCTGGACTGTAAAACAAGTCGTTGAGGTAAAGAATCTATTAGATGATGATGTACTAGATGATGAACTAGATTTGCGAGGTGATGCGGTGGATTTATATTCGAGAAGCTTTTATGATTACGAAGCTTATCAACGTTGTTTATATGACTACAAACAAGATTAACTTCCCCAATTCCCCAATTCCCCAATTCCCTAATTCCCTAATTCCCCAATTCCCTATCGGCCAAAATAAATACTCCTATTCCCCCTAAAATCACTAAACCTCCTAGCAATAAATTAATTGAGGGAACTTCTTGAAAGACGATCGCCCCAGTTAAACTAGCTACCACTGGCTCAAGCAATAAGCTCAAACTAATGACTGTTGGGGAAATCCAGCGCATTGACCAATTGAGGCTGGTGTGACCGATAACTTGGGACATGACCGCCATTAAGAGTACGTATAGATAAACTTTTCCTGGATAACCAACATAACTAGTATCAAATAAAAACGGGAGGGGAAATAAACAGAGTGCAGCCGTGGAATAGGCGATCGCAATATAGCTACCTGTATCTAAACCCTGACGCTGTGCCTGAGAACCAAAGATGATATATAAGCTAGACATGACCGCACCAATTAAAGCCAGTAGATCGCCCAAAATTGGATTATTGTAGTTACCTGCATTTCCGCTATCAGCGATCGCGATTATGACCCCACCACCTAAGGCAATGGCAATGCCCATTATGCCCCAAAAGCCTAACTTTTCCCGATACCACCACCAAGAAAACAAACCTACCCAAATCGGATTAGTTGTCACCAGTACCGTAGAAGCAGCGATGGAAGTATAAGCTAAAGAAGTAATCCAGGTGGCAAAATGAAATGCTAAACATAACCCTGCGGCGATCGCATAATAATAAGCAGCGGGTTTGACTCGTAACTTTAGATTTTTCCAGGTAGGTAATAAAATTATTCCAGCTAAGATCATCCGAGAAGCTGCTAAAAATAGACTAAAACCAACCTTGTTAGGGGGCAAAATCTCAATTGCCAAGCGCACCCAGATGGCAGCCAGAGACACTCCAATAATGCCAATGACAACCACTAACAGAATTTGCGATCGAGTAGGCTTAGTAAACATCGCTCCTATCAATCAATATCTTGAATTTATCTCGAATTTATCTTAAATTTTATGTCTAACTTACCTCCATTAAATACCGAGACAATCTGGTCTATTCTCAACGAAGAAATCGCCGATACAGTGGTTAATCAGCTAGTCTGGCATTATCTTGGCTATCGCTACGATGAGGTCGATCAAACTTGGGATCTTACGGAAGTCGTAGATGATTGGGGTGAGAAATACCCCGAACCGCCAGACTTTATCGCTAACCGTCCCCCAACAGTTAAACTGACTCGTTCTATTTCCCCAGAAAATAAGCAGCTACTCAAAGATAAACTGGGGTTTAAAGGCTATAAACTAGGAGAATTTGGCCCTAGACAAACTCGTCGCGCCACTGCTGCTAACTGGCTGTTAAATTATCTGGTAACTCATTGAGCTGGGGCTAATCAGCTATAAGCTCTAAGCCATAAGCTTTAAGCTTTTAGGAAATCGCTACTCGATTGTTAAGGTAGTCTTGCAATTGTCGATCGTGGTCATGACAAAGATCTCCCAAAGGTAACTCATCCCGAGTAAAAGCCTTTACTTGCATTACTTCTAGCTTGTCTTCAGGCTCTAATTCTCCTTCGGCTAATACCTCTAATAAAATTGAAATTGAATGTAGTCGAGGATCGCGCTGAGGATCGGAATATATTCCCTGCAAAGTCTTGATTTTGAGCAAATTCAAGCCCGTTTCTTCTTTTAATTCTCTCTTGGCGGCATGAGGAATATCTTCTCCCCAATCAACCATTCCCCCAGGCAAACCCCACTGACCTGAATCCCTGCGCTGAATCATGACAATACGACCATCAGGCAAAACTGGAATAATTGTCGTACCCGTAACAGGATGACGGAAGATAATGCCAAGTACCGTAGAAATAAATCGCCAAGAACGACCCATAGGATGAAAATATTAAGTATGTAATGTTTAATTAGACGCTAAAAAGCAATAATTTAGTCATTTAATTTTAGTTATGTAATAAAGATTTTGCTCGTTCGATCGCTTGATTCACCTGAACTAATCCTGTTCCACCATAACTATTACGAGCTGAAACCACCTGTTTTGGCGCGATCGCTTCATAGATATCAGCTTCAAAAGCGGGATGCAGTTGTTGCCATTCTTCTAGAGTCAAATCTTTTAGCAGTTTTCCAGCAGCAATACTGGTTTTTACTACCTTACCTACCAAATTATAAGCCTCGCGAAAAGGAACGTCTTTAGATGCTAAATAATCAGCAACATCGGTGGCATTAGAAAAGTCTTCCGCGACCGCTTCTGCTAGTCTAGTGGTTTTAAATTCAATCCCTTCGTTGAGCAAAATCGTCATTGCTTCCAAACAGGCTTTAACAGTTTTGACTCCATCAAAAACTCCTTCTTTATCCTCCTGTAAGTCTTTGTTATATGCCAAAGGTAAACCTTTCATAATTACCAGCAAAGCCTGGAGATGACCGAATACGCGCCCTGTTTTTCCTCTGACTAATTCAGGAATGTCAGGATTTTTTTTCTGGGGCATAATACTCGAACCTGTGGCACAGGTATCTTTAAGGGTAATAAAACTAAACTCTTGAGATGCCCAAAGAATCATTTCTTCACTAAGACGGCTTAGATGCACCATAATCAAACTGGCAGCACAGAGAAATTCGATCGCAAAATCGCGATCGCTCACCCCATCTAAGCTGTTCTCGTAAATCCCCTCAAAACCAAGTAACTCCGCTGTATATTGCCGATCAATCGGAAAAGTTGTCCCTGCTAAAGCACCACAGCCTAAAGGGGAAATATTCGTCCGCTTGAAGACATCTTCTAACCTTTCCCAGTCTCGTTGGGTCATTTGGAAATACGCCAAAAGATGATGAGCTAAACT
>JBDKJC010000120.1:0-7773 GCA_039796815.1 Cyanobacteriota bacterium
TCAAGCGGAATTAGAGTCAGCCAATGTAGCTGTAGAAATAGCTAAAGAAGAATTCGCTAGATATCAGCAATTAGGACAGACAGGAGCGGTTTCTCAATTACAAATAAGTAAACAAAAAGCTATCCTACAAGAAGCTATTACTCGACAAAAAAAAGCTCAAGCAGCGATCGCACCTAGTAATACCATCATTAAGGGAACGGAACAAAATGTTCTACAACAAGCTTCTGGTCAAGCTAGAATTAGTTCTTTAAATCGCGATCGCAAAACTTTAATTGAAAAACAAATTAATTTAACTGGACAAATAGAAAATGATGACTCTGCACTACAACAAGTAGAAAATGACACAGAAAAAACTATCATTCGTGCCTCTACCTCTGGTATTGTACAGCAGCTAAATTTGCGTAATCAAGAACAGATCGTTAAATTAGGCGAAATACTTGCTACGATTACTCCTAATAATTCCAAATTAGTGATTACCGCAGAAGTTGCCACCGAAGATATCAGTAAAGTCAAAACTGGGCAAGATGTTCAACTCAAGATTTCTGCTTGTCCTTACCCTGACTATGGAATTTTAAGAGGAACAGTTAAAGCTATTTCTCCTGATGTTGTTGAGGCATCTAGTCAGAATCAGAGTCAGAATCAGAATCAAAATTCATATCAAATAACTATTGAACCGCAAAATAATTTTCTTAGTACATCAAAACGTAAATGTTTCATCCAAGTTGGAATGAATGGTAGCGCGGATATTGTGACTCAAAAGGAAACCGTGATCGGCTTTTTGTTGAGAAAGACACGATTAAAAACTGGAATCTAAAAAGATTAATTATTGATTATTTCAAAGGATCGCAGCGAATCTCAACAATAAATCCATCAGGGTCATAAATATAAAATCCTCGCCCCGTCAAACGGGTTACAACATCGATCGCCACAGGAATTTGGAGCTTTTTTAAAATGGCGATCGCTTCATCAAATAACTGTGGCTCAATATCAAAGGATAGATGATTAGCGCGGGTAAATTGTTTTTCGGGATCTGGATCTGGAGGAGATAGATCGGGTTCGGCAAATAAATCGAGAATGATGCCGTCAGGGGTTTTGAAATTACAAACTTTTCCTGCTGCTACTAGCTTTACTAAAGTTGAAGGGACTTCATCCCCTGTTAACTGATGTAAGCCCAAGACATTGCCATAAAAGTGCTTGGATGCTTCCATGTCCTGAACGTTCAAAGCAATGTGGTGTACCCTGCGTAAAGAACCAACTGCTAAACCTAGAGATGATTTTTCGGGAATCATAATGAGCGATCTTTAAGAATTAAGTAGCTTCACTATCAATTATCGAGCAAAAATCAAGAATTAGTTAGCTAAGTAATCTTCTAAAGCTAAAAACCGCTCAATCAATCATCCGTGTCCATCTGCGTTCATCTTAATCTAGATGTGCTACTAGACAATATTTAAACCAGGAATTACTTTTACTTAATCTACAAATATCAAGATTTTATTAAGAAAAATAATAATTCTCAATATCCAAGATTCCCATAGCGATTTGTCAACTTTGAATTGATCGATTGAGGTTTAATTACTTCCAATATTCCTCAAAACAATTTTGGTAGATCAAGCGATTGCGTTGTTCATTGGTATATTTGACAATTTTAGGCTTTTTTTACATTTGCATATCTCAAATAGTTCTTCTGGCTAAGTATTAGCTGAAAAATCAAAATATCATGAGCGAAAACAATAGCGTAATTTTTATTCATCCAGACGGTGCAAGTCCTTCTCACTACACAGCAGGACGTTTAGCATCTCAAGGACCAGATGGTAGACTCAACTGGGATGAGATGACCAATGCAGGGGTTTATCTCGGACATTTAGACGATCAAGTTGTAGCGACTTCTAATGGTGGTGCAGTCGCTCACGCTTACGGAATTAAACCCCACGCTGATAGTTATGGTTTAGATGAAGAGGGCAATCCTTATACGTCTCTTTCTGGTCAATCTGGTACGACCATTATGGAAGAAGCGATCGCCGAAGGAAAATCTACTGCGGTCATTAATTCTGGTTTTATTGCTGAACCTGGTACAGGAGTATTTCTAGCTGATGCGGAAAATCGTGATGACGTTGCGGAAATTACGGCAGAAATAGTCGAGTCGGGTACTAATGCGATCTTGGGTGGTGGCGAAATCCATTATTTACCTAAAGGGACAGTGGGGCGTTTTGGTGAAGAAGGTATCCGCGAGGATGGACGCAACCTAATTAAAGAAGCGGAAGATATGGGGTATACGGTAGTTTATACTCTAGAAGAATTACAAGCTCTGCCTGCCGATACGGAAAAAGTTTTAGGGATTTTTGCAGCCGAAGATACTTACAATGACCAGCCTGAAGAAGCTTTAAAACAATAAGGGTTTGTCGATGCAGAAGGCAATTTAATTTCCTACGGTCAACCTGGTAATGAAAATCCCCCTACCGTTGCCCAAATGTTGGAAGCAACCCTGGGTTTAGATGCTTTCAGCCAGAATGAAAAGGGGATGTTTGTGGTCTTAGAAGAGGAAGGCACAGACAACTTCGGTAATAATAATAATGCACAGGGGACAACAGAAGCAGTATTAAGGGCAGATGAGGCGATCGGTGTTGCCCAAGACTATATTGATGATGTTAATCCTAATACTTTACTGGTGACTGCTGCTGATAGTGATGGTGGAGGTTTGGAAGTAAATGATGTTGAAGGAGAAACAGTAGGTAGTACCGAAGTACAATCTCCCTTTGATACAGAAGTTCCCTATGATGGTACAACTGGAAATGATACTGCGCCCTTTACAACTGGCGCACCTGATGCTGATGGTGACACTTTTGATTATGGAACTCTTTGGGCTGGTACTCCTGATTTTGCAGGTAGTATTGTCTCTAAAACCTATGGTTTAAATGCCGAAGAACTTCCCAGCACTGTAGACAATACAGGCATTTATAGTTTGATGTATGAAACTCTCTTTGATGTGGAGTTAGAACCCCCTGAAGGTGTACCTGACGAGATTAAACCTGCCCCTGAACCTACTGAGGATACGGGTAATGTTATCTTTATTCATCCCGATGGCACAAGCCCTTCTCATTATGCTGCTGCACGATTTGCTTCTGAAGGGACAGATGGCAGATTAAACTGGGACAACATGACCGACGCAGGGGTTTATCTGGGACATTTAGACGACCAAATTACTGGTACTTCTAATGCTGGTGCGACAGCCCACGCTTTCGGAATTAAGCCTCATGCTGATAGTTATGGTTTAGACGAAGAGGGTAATCCCTACACTTCCCTTTCAGGTCAATCAGGTACGACTATTATGGAAGAGGCGATCGCTGCTGGTAAACCTACGGCAGTAATTAATTCTGGTATTATTGCCGAACCTGGTACAGGTGCGTTTCTCTCGGATACCGAAAACCGTGACAATGTTACGGAAATTACCGCCGAAATTGTTGAGTCTGGTGCCGATGTGATTATGGGTGGTGGGGAAATCCAGTATCTACCCAAAGGTACAGTCGGACGTTTTGGTGAAGAAGGTACTCGCGAAGATGGGCGCAACCTGATCGCCGAAGCGGAAGCCAAGGGGTACACAGTGGTTTATTCTCGTGAAGAATTAAACAATTTACCTGCTGATACGGAAAAAGTTTTGGGTATTTTTGCTGCGGAGGATACCTACAACGATAAAAATGAAGCAACTTTAACTGAGGAAGGTTTTGTTGATGAAAATGGTGAACTAATTCTCTACGGACAACCAGGAAATGAAAATCCGCCTACTGTTGCCGAAATGTTGGATAAAACTTTAGGTTTGGATAAGTTCACCAACGCTGAAGATGGCTTTATGGTGGTTATGGAAGAAGAAGGTTCAGATAACTTCTCTAATGATAATAACGGTGCAGGATCAGTTGAAGCTACTTTACGGGCTGATGAAGCTATTGGCGTAGCCCAAGATTTTGTTAACAATGTCGATCCTAATACTTTGGTTTTGACTGCTGCTGATAGTGATGCTGGTGGTCTAGAAGTAGTCGATGTAGATGCAGAAAGCGAGACTGTAGGCGACATTAACGTCCAATCAAAAACTGTCTCTTTTGGCGAAGATGCTGATGGTGTTCAAGTTCCCTTAGATGGTACTACAGGTAACGACACTGCACCTTTTACCACTGGCGCACCTGATGCAGACGGGGATAATTTTGATTTTGGTCTCGCTTATGCTACTACTGATGATGTTTCAGGTAGCATTGTTTCTAAAGCCTATGGTTTAAACTCGGACTTGTTAGAAAGTACGGTAGATAACACCGATATGTACAGTATTATGTACGAGACTTTGTTCGGGAGCGAACCTGAAGAAGTAGCTAATGGAGGGGATAAAACCACTGTTGAAACCTTATTAGGTACTCAAGACATCGATATTATTGAACTTGAAGGTAGCGATCGCCAAGTTTTTGCTGGGGAAGGTAACGATCTGGTAAATGCTGCTATTAATGGTACGGGCAACAACCTTATCAATCTGGATGCAGGGGATGATCTGGCTATTTTAGGCGCGGGCGATCACTTTGTTGGTGCAGAAGGTGTAGATCGTTTTTTTGCAACTAATGGCGGTAACAACACTATTACAGGAGGTGAAGGGGCAGACCAATTTTGGCTTGCTGATGGTCAATTTCCCGAATCAGCTAATATCATTACCGATTTTGAGTCTGGGGTTGATATTCTTGGTCTTGCTGGCTTGGATGTTGGCTTCGAGGAATTGAGTATTACCGATAGTAATGGGAATGCTGTAATTGCTAATGGCGAGAAAAACTTAGCAATTCTCCAAGGTGTTGATGCCACTAGTTTAAATGCAGATAATTTTGTTTTTGTTTAGATTTTGATCGACTGGATGCAATGCGTTTGACCTTAATAAACATGAATATTAAAGCTAAATGTAATTTCTAGAGATTTTAAAGGAAAATCGGCAGGTAAAGGAGCGAACGGGACTGAATTTTGCACCGCCTCTAAAGCTTCTCGATCTGCTTCAGCAGAACCAGAACTTTGAGATAACTGAAGCCCAGTCACTTGACCATTTTTTTCAATGTTAAAAGTTAATACCGTAGTACGTTCGTCTTGTCGAAAAGCAGGATTCCAGTTGGGCTTTACTTTTCCCTCCATTTCGGCAAGATATTCACTAAGATCGAGACCTTTTAAAGCTGCTAGCTGTTTGGGATTTAAAACACTATTATATTCAAGAGCTTCTGGACTAAAAAATGCCTCTCCACCACTAGCAAGAGTTTTTTCAAAATCTCCTCCTAATAAATCATCCGCACTAGTACTCACACCGTCTGGAGCAGCAGGTTTGTTTTGCTGAGTTGCCGACTCAGGAGTAGGTGGGTTTTGGGGTGGCGTTACTACAGGTTTGGGTTGAGGCGGGGCAGTTGTGATTGATTTTGGAGCTGAAGCACTATCTGAGCCTGATAAGACTGGGGTTTGCTCTGTAGCCTCTGGGATTGGTTCAGGAGCGGGAGCAGGAGCGGGAGCAGGAGCGGGAGCAGGAGCGGGAGCAGGAGCGGGAGCAGGAGGCGGTGAAGTAATTGTTTTAGGCTCTGGGGATGTTGCGCGATCGCTACTTTTATCGCCACTTCGATCTTCAGTAATCGGCTCTGTCGACTCTTTAGGAACAACTGTAAATTCAATTGGTTTGAGATCTCTTTTTTCTGGTGTAACAGGTTGAAGATTTTGATATCGAGCAAACAAAAGTAATCCTAAACCATGTATCAAAACAGAGAGTAAAATCGGCCATAGTAGTTCCTGGCGATTTAAACCAGGACGAACTATAGTCACTTGTCGATCATCTTCCTTTGCTGACTTTAGATTTACCATAATTGACAACTATCCTCCGCAACTGAAAATCTTACAGGCAATTGTACCTACATCCAACCTTAACAAATTGACGATTCCTCTATCTTTTCTGGAAATCCCTCTCTAGTTAGATTTATTGTACCTACTTTAATCAGTAGCATTAATTAGTTACTAGACGACTGGTCTACTACGGATGAAAAAATAGTTTAAAAAAATCATGTCGCAAGCATTAAATAACCGAAAAATTGCCATTTTAGTCGCTGATGGTTTTGAACAGGTTGAATTAACCAAGCCTAAAGAAGCTTTTGAACAGGCAGGAGCGCAAACCCAGATCATTTCCCTAAATAGCGATCGCGTTCAAGGATGGAATCATTTTGAGCAAGCAGACTTTTTCGAGGTCAATGTTCCTCTAGAAAAGGCTCAAGCTGCTGAGTATGATGCCTTGCTGCTTCCTGGCGGAGTAGCCAATCCCGATCAATTACGCACGAACGACAAAGCAGTACAGTTCGTCAAATCATTCTTTGATGCTGGCAAACCCGTTGCTGCTATCTGCCATGCACTATGGACTCTAATTGAGGCAGATGTAGTTAAAGGGCGTAATCTTACCTCTTGGCCTTCCCTCAAAACCGATCTGAAAAATGCAGGAGCAAACTGGGTCGATCGGGAAGTTGTGGAAGATAATGGTTTAGTAACTAGCCGTAACCCTGATGACCTTCCAGCTTTTAATGCCAAGGCGATTGAATTATTTGCGAAACAACCAGCAGCTAAGTAGAGAAAATGGCATTGCTGATTAAAATGAGTAAATAAGTACAGATTGATTATTGACTATGACTATCGCTAATACGCCTCACCTCCTAAGTTCTTTTCAGCTAAAAGACTTATCGTTAAAAAACCGTATGGTAATGGCTCCCATGACTCGCGGACGTGCGGGTAAAGAGAGAACAGCCAACGCTTTGATGGCGAAGTATTATGCTCAACGTGCAGGTGCAGGCTTGATTATCTCTGAAGGTACGGCAATTTCTCAACCAGGCTATGGCTGGACTAATAGTCCAGGAATCTACACTCCCGAACAGACTACAGCCTGGAAACAGGTAGTAGATGCGGTACATGAGCAGGGGTCAAAAATCTTTTTACAGCTATGGCACACGGGTAGAGCTTCCCACAGCAGTTTCCAATTAAATAATCAACTGCCGATCGCTCCTTCCGCGATTAAAATCGAAGGTGCTGAGGCGCATACTGCTAATGGTAAACAGCCCTATGAAACACCTAGAGCTTTAGCAACAACTGAAATACCTTTAGTTGTAGAAGAATATCGTCAAGCAGCAGCCAATGCTAAAGAGGCGGGTTTTGATGGTGTGGAAATACATGCTGCTAACGGCTATTTAATCGATGAATTTTTACAGTCTAAAACCAATCATCGCACAGATCGATATGGTGGTAGTATCGCCAATCGCTATCGTTTTTTACAAGAAGTAGTAGAAGCAGTACTAACTGTTTGGGATGCTGGACGTGTCGGCGTTAGGCTTTCTCCTAATGGTAGTTTTAACGATATGGGTTCACCAGATTACCGTGAGTCTTTTACCTATATCGCTCAACAATTAAATAGCTATCAATTAGCCTATCTGCACTTACTAGATGGTTTGGCTTTCGGCTTCCATGAATTAGGCGAACCAATGACTCTTGCCGAATTTAGAAAAATTTATGCGGGAATTTTAATTGGTAACTGCGGTTACGATCGCACAGATGCGGAAAAAGCGATCGCCTCTGGAGATGCAGATTTAGTTGCCTTTGGTAGACCGTATATCAGCAACCCCGATCTAGCAGCTCGTTTTGCCCATAATTGGTCACTTAATCCCGATGCCGAAATGACTGTTTGGTATTCTCCTGGTGCAGAAGGTTATATTGATTTTCCTGCTTATCAGCCAGCATAGTGATTAC
>JBDKJC010000121.1:0-7722 GCA_039796815.1 Cyanobacteriota bacterium
AGGGTAACTGTGCTAACTGTGCTGCGTTAACGGGCAAAACCCAGGCGGTAATTCCTATAATTACAATCAAGATGGTGCAGAGTTTTTTCCTAAGCATATAACTGACAAGGTTTTGGTGATGATTAGCAAAATTCATCGCTAATCATAGTTTTGGAAAGTTAAATTCTTTGGGAGAAATGTTTTTAGTCTAAATCTAACTCTTTGATACTATTGGTCAGATTACTAGATTTTAGGCTATGTAGCCTCACTATTTTTCCCGACTCTTAATTTATGAGCAATCCAGAATCGCTTTGGTTACATCATACTTTGGTTAATCTTGCCGTTCCTTTGGGGGCTGTGTTTATTTATCTAGCTCTCCTCGTACTTATAGCCGAAGTATTGAGTCGTTGGCTGAGCAACGATCCTGAACTGACTCGCAAAGTAGTTCATATCGGCAGTGGTAATGTCATACTTTTGGCTTGGTGGCTAGACATTTCCCGTGCAGTAATTGTGAGCGCGGCAATAATCGCAGCTGCGATCGCTATTTTGTCTTATTTAACGCCGATTCTCCCCAGCATTGAAAGTGTTGGCAGAAAAAGTTTTGGCACTTTGTTCTACGCTATCAGCATGGGAATACTCGCTGCCTATTTTTGGCTCGATACTCCTCAGTATGCAGTCATCGGCATCTTGGTTATGGCATGGGGCGACGGGATGGCAGCAATTATTGGACAACGCTTTGGTACACACAAGTATCAAGTAGGAGCAATTAGCAAAAGTTGGGAAGGTTCTTACGCCATGGCAGGCGCAGCTTTAATCGTAACAGTCGCAGTTCTTTTGTTAGTTGAAGGTAATAGCTGGCAGACATGGACAATTGCTGTAGTGGTTGCTTTGGTCGCCACAGTGGCAGAAGCTTTTTCTAAGCTAGGTATAGACAATCTTACAGTTCCTTTAGCTAGTGGATTTCTATGTTTTTTAGGTGTGCAAGTACTATCATTAGGTTAAAATCTGAAACAAATCTTAAACTATCTAAAATTACAAAATTACTCGGAATTTTAAATAATGACAGAATCTACTTCTGAACCCAGGGAGGAAATTAACGAAGTCGCCGTGACGACCGATAACCTAGCCGAATTAGACTCACTAACACCTGTGGCGACCAAGCCAAAAGACAGCTATGTCAAATTAGCAATGAGGAATATGGTTCGCAAAGGTAGACAATCTTTGTGGCATTTTTTCTTAACGACAGTGGGTTTAGTCGGTCTTTTGGTCGGTTTAGCATATTTAACCAAACCATAAACTAAATATGAATGTAGCTGTTAAACAATCTATAAATAGCGATATTTATGTAGAAAATGACTACGCAGGAAATTTACCCCAGGAGACTTTAAGTCAGGTTAATTTGGTGGACTGGGTTGGTTGGTTTCAGCATTGGCTGGATTTTCTTAACTCTATTATCGATCTGCCTCCAGATTGTGAACTAAGTTTGAGATTAACAGGCGATCGCCAAATCCAGCAATATAACTATCAATATCGTCACCTAGACAAGCCTACAGACGTTTTAGCATTTGCTAGTACGGAGGTCGATCTAGCTCTTCCTGCTGAGTTTACAGAACCTTTATATTTAGGAGACATAATAATATCTTTAGATACCGCAATGAGGCAAGCTCAAGAGCAAAAACACTCTTTAACTGTGGAATTAGCTTGGTTATCTAGCCATGGCTTATTACATCTTCTCGGCTGGGATCACCCTGATGACAAGAGTTTACAGCAAATGCTAGCTCAACAAAAAGAATTGATTGATTCTTTGAATGCTGTCAAATTCGATTAATTACTTAGTTTTAGACTGTCTAATCTGAACATTTCAATTTATAACCCTTGAGCTAATATTACGTTATAAATTAAGTGCATATACGGATTAAAATTTTATTTTGTCGCCATGATTGAATCGAAAAAAAGAGCCAATCCAACGCGGTTTATATTAAATATAACTATGAAATCTTCGACCATTGCTCCTGTTGCTTCAGAATCTAAGTCTAATCAGAAAATAATTCGTGACCTAGCCTGGCAAGTAGCCCCTAACTTATTTCTAAGCTTTAAATATGCTTGGGCGGGTGTGACATATGCCTTTGCTACCCAGAGAAATTTTCGGATTCATACTTTTGTCGGCATCTTTGCAGTCAGCATGGGTGCTTTTTTAAGGATTGAACCAGTAGAAATGGCAATTATTGCCATGACCTCTGCGGTGGTGATGGTTTTAGAATTAATTAATACAGCAATTGAAGCGGTAGTCGACTTGACGGTTAAGCAAAGTTATCACGAATTAGCTAAGATCGCCAAGGATTGTGCTGCTGGAGCAGTTTTAGTTAGTGCGATCGCCGCTGTAATTGTTGCCACCTGCATCTTGCTACCGCCATTGTTTCAGCGTATTATGCTTATGATGTAATGGAGATCTAAAACTTGATTATAGTTATTGATAACTACGATAGCTTTACCTATAATTTAGTGCAGTATTTGGGCGAATTAGCCCAGGAATTGCCAGTAGCGTCGGATATTCGCGTTTATCGAAATGATGCGATCGACATCGAGACGATTAAACAATTAAAGCCTGAAGGAATTTTAATTTCTCCAGGGCCAGGTCGCCCAGAAGATGCGGGAATTTCTCTACAATTGATTACCGACCTCGGGGCTACAATCCCAATTCTGGGAGTTTGTCTGGGTCATCAAAGTATTGGTCAAGTTTTTGGCGGCAAAATTGTTTCTGCACCAGTACTAATGCATGGTAAAACTTCCGCTATTTATCACCAAAACCTAGGAGTATTTGCTGGAATCGATTCACCTTTCACCGCCACCAGATATCACAGCTTAGTCATCGAGCCTGAGACTATTCCCGATACTTTAGAGATTACCGCCTGGGTAGAAGACGGAACAATTATGGGGGTGCGTCATCGAGACTATCATAATCTCCAAGGAGTGCAGTTTCACCCCGAAAGCATTCTGACAGAACAGGGAAAATCATTATTACGTAATTTCTTACAGTCTTTGGGTCAAGTACAAATATGAAACGGCGAGAGTTAATCCGTTATGGTGGGATGAGTATGGCAACAGCGATCGCTTCAGGTTGGCTAAGTCGCCCTCCAGCCATAGCTCAAAGTACAGATGGAGTGACCATTCAATATTTAGGACATACCTGTTTCCTCTTTACAGGCAATGGTTTAAAAATATTAGTAAATCCTTATCAAGCAGTTGGTTGTGCTGCTGGCTATACTTTACCCAACTTGCAACCAGATGTAGTTTTGGTTAGTAGCTTTCTCATCGATGAAGGAGCAATAGACTCAGTTAAAGGAAATCCTGAAGTTATTACTCAACGTGGCTCGCATAATTTTGGTGGTATCAAGTTTCAAGGATTTTCTCTGCCCCACGATCGCGAAGGAGGTAGAAGGTTTGGCGAGAATATCGCCTGGCGTTGGACTCAAGGAGGAGTTAATATTTTGCACTTAGGTGGTGCTGCTGGTGCTTTAACCACAGAAGATAAAATTCTCTTAAGTGGGGCAGATATTATGTTGACTCCCGTAGGTGGTGGGATAAAAGCCTATAATCCTCAAGAAGCAAGAAAGGTGGTAAAAATCCTCAATCCCAGGATGGTAATTCCGACCCACTATCGTACTGCCGTGTCCAGTAAAACAAGCTGTGATTTAGCGACCGTAGATGAATTTTTAACCTTAGCAGCAGATTTGCAAGTTGCCCAGGTAGGAAGCGATCGCTTTCAGGTCAAAAAATCCTATTTAAAAGACGATCAAACTTTAGTCAGAGTTTTAGATTTCAGCTCTTGAGCTATTTATTGCTAGACTATTTTATAAATTTAGTGTCGGGCTGAAAACTCATGTGCCTCGTGCCTTGAGATGAAAGCCCGACCAGTAACAAAACATTGCAAAGCAATATCGCCTAACTCTTTTGCTTTTGTGTTTCAATTGTGCGAAAACAATGCTTAGAACAGTTTCAATTCCAGTTAATATGAAATACAAAAAAGAACGCTACAAATAAAGGAGAGGAAATAACAGGTAAAGAAGATAATGAGTGGAGTAATCAAAATAGAAATCACCGAAACAGTAGATGAATTAAAAGAACTACTTAAATTAATTGAAAATCAAGAGAGCAAAGAAAGAGTACAGGCATTGTATTGGTTGAAAAGTAAACAAGTAAAAACGACCGAAGCGATCGCCAACTTAATTGGAAAACACAGAACTACAGTATCGAGATGGTTGAGCAGCTACCGAACAGGAGGGATAAAAGCCTTACTAACCAAAGGGAAAAGTAGCGGTAGAAAGAGAAAACTGAGTTTATCGGTAGAAGAAAGTCTTAAGCAAGAATTAAAGGATACGGAGGGATTCTCCAGCTACAAAGAAGTTCAAACATGGCTTTTGGCAGTACATGATCTAGATATGAGCTACACAGGAGTTCATCAAATAGTGCGCTATCAGTTAAAAGCGAAATTGAAAGTACCACGTCCAACTCATGCCAAACAAAAACCAGGAGCAGTAGAAAGCTTTAAAAAAAACTGGGAAAGAACCTCCAACAAGTTCTAGAGGAGAATCAAACCAAAGTTAGTAAATATCAGCAAGTCCGATATTGGTGTGGAGATGAATCTCGAATCGGGTTGATTACACTTTGGGCAAGAAAGTTGACAGGAAGGGGAGTACAGCCTGTCGGTATAGAGCAATGGTGTTTTGATTATCTGTGGTTGTATGGCTTAGTTGAACCCCGTGGAGGAGATAGTTTTTTTGCTGAATTTTCTCATGTTGATGGAGTTTGTTTTCAAGAATATTTGCGCTGGTTTTCCCAAGCCTACCCAGAGCAATTACATATAATTCAACTTGATAATGGTCGTTTACATACCTGGTCAGAATTAGAATTACCAGATAACGTAATTTTGCTCTTTCAACCACCATATTGTCCGCAAGTTAATCCCATTGAACGATTATGGAAAGAAATCAAAAAACATTTGAAGTGGGATTTGCTTGACGATCTTGAGCAATTAAGGCAAAAGCTATCTCAAGTGCTATTGCAGTTAACTCCATCGGCGATCGCTTCGGTTACGGGTTGGGATTTTATTTTAGAGGCTCTATCTGTAGCAAACATTTAAGTATTTCATATAATTTACCGAGTCAGAGGTTTTTCGAGCTTCAGGCTCAATGTGCGGAAATGTTTAACGCACATATTGACTGGGCATTGGAACAAAAAACGTATAACAAATCAAGGGCGCATCCTGTCGGCGATGTAGATTACACTCAAGGGATTGGATTTGAGGCAGAAGATGTCAAATGCAATGATGGTAAAGAGTATGACATAGTTTTAGACGATAATTTTGCTATTACATCTAGACGAGAAGATGTTGATTGATCCAATACCCAATACTATGACAATCTATCAAACAGTAATTATATTTAGTGTTCGAGGTTGGGTGTAAACAAATTAATTCGTGATTGACTTAAGTACCAATTTGAGGCTGCTGATGGGTCAATCAGATAATTTTTTACTTCGCGCTCAGACGAACAGACTTCCCAGGCTACTGAACCTGTCGGAGTTACAATCATACTTGGACACTTTTGGGCAATATGAGCATTGTTGGCACACAAAACAAAGCGTTGGTTTTCAGCAGCACGACTAATAAGGTGGCTTCGCCAAACAGAAGCTTGAGTTGCATCACCAACAGCATTAGTCAGGTAGACAAATATGTCAGCTCCCTTACGGGCTAAATACTGCCATTGTTCGGGAAAACGAATTTCACGACAAAGTTGAATTCCCAGTTTGATACTTTGATCGCCGATCTCAAGTTCTACCAGCGAAAGCTGAGAACCTGCGGTAAATACGGCACGTTCGCTTGTGGCTAAATTAACTTTACGGTAGACAAATTGCGCTTGTTGCGGGCCGTAATATATTCCCGCGTTGTACCACTTCCCATGTTCTAGTAAGCACGACCCAAAGACTAAATGAATATTAGACTGAGTGGCCGTTTCTTGTAGTTTTTGCAGTGAGAGAGCTAGAAGTTGTCGATCGATTTTACTTAAAAACTCGGTGTCTTCTGCATAACCAGAGAGTGCGCCTTCGGGCAAGATGACCAGGGTATTGGGTTCGGCTTGTGAAAGGATAGACAGAATTACATCCAAATTGTATTGGATATCAAGTGTTACTGGGAATTGTGCTACAAGTACAGGAATAAAGTTGCTCATGCTAAATCATGATTAGTTATCAAGTAATATTTGGCGAGAACAAGCCATGCAGGAAATAGTTTTCAGTACCATGAATTTGTCCTAACCAACCCAATTCTTGCAGTAATTCTTGTAACTGAGTTGGCTCATGGAAAATCTTCACGACACGATAAGTTCGCCCGTCATTTAATTTCCGTTCTGAGTATCCTTGCTGATTCAAAGCTACATGGTTTCGAGCCGTAGACTTTTGGGTAAATAGACTATCGACAAAAAATACCCGCCCATTTGGTTTTAACGCTCCCTTTACCATTTGCCAGAAAGGTTCAAATTTCTCCCTTGGCACATGAGAAAGCCAAAAGCCAAAGAATACAAAGTCAAATTTTTGTGTAGGAGTCCAGGTAAACAAATCAGCAACAATATATTCTACGGAGGTAGAAGCTACACGCTGTTGATTGATGGCGATCGCCTCTGGGGAAGCATCTACCGCAGTCAGGTGACTTGCCAAAGAGGCTAAATGTTGAGTCCATAAGCCTGTTCCACAAGCCAGTTCTAAAATATCACCTGATGGGATGCTCGCTTGAAGTGCGGCTTCGACTTGAGAAATTTCTGAAAACCACTGTTGACGATGATTTTCTCCGCGATCGTAGCGCCCTTGGCGGAAAAACCACTCGTCGTATTCTGAAGCACGCTCACGATAGTATTGGACTTGTTCTTGCAGGATATCAGATTTCATCGAATACAAACCTCTTGTATGCTGCTTTAATATCTTAATTGCATTAAACATAATACAATGTCAGAAAAATATTAAAATTCTTGTTCTACCACGAGCGATCGCCTAGACAACTTTCACAAATCTCCCACTTCAATCACTTCTTTTGAAGTAATCGTATTCAATACGTTACGAGCATCTGGTATCAGCGGAAGTAAGTCAGAAAGCTTGTTACTGTGTGCCACAAGAACGACAACTGCCACTCCAGATTGAAGTAAGTTTTGCTGATATCGCAAATTTTGGTCGGTGGTGAGTAGAATCGTGAAGCCCTCCTGACTCATAAGTTGCAACAATTCACCGTTCTTTTTTCCCGACCATCCCATCTCAACAACTGTGCGTATCTCGTAATCAGTAAGTTCACGTTTTAAAGGTCGCGGAACACACTCATCAAGTAGGATTTGCATAGGCTGTCAGCATTTCCTTGGCTAATTCCAGGGCGGCGATCGCTTGTTCTCGATTGACGCTAGGGAAATGATCTAAAAAAACATCTAATGGCTCACCCGCTTCAAGATAATCAAGCAAGTTTTTCATGGGTACTCGTGTCCCGACAAAAACAGGAGTTCCCCCCAAAATATCAGGATCACTATGAACAACACGGGATGTTAATGCCATCACAGATACAGCCAAACGGCTACCAGTTTTTACAGTAATTGTATCTTTAAAGTTAAGAAATCCTACTTAAAAGATGATCGAACTTTAGTCTGAAATTTTTCTAATTTTTCTCGGATTGAGCTTCATTACTCTGACTAAGCTGCCAGGCGATCGCAG
>JBDKJC010000122.1:0-7703 GCA_039796815.1 Cyanobacteriota bacterium
GAACCGAACCCTGCAAGGCTGTTGGTGCGGGTAGGGTGAGGTCAAAACCAATCGACAGATTACTATTTTCCTGAACAGCGATCGCCATAATTGCCTGGTTATCGACTACTTTTTCTAGGCTAAGGCTGGCGCGATCGACAATAGTTAAGTCTAAAACCCCTTCTAAACCTTTTTTAGCCAAGTCTGCACGATAAATATCTCCTGGCTGTAACTCAAATTCTTGAGTAATAATTTTTGGCTGAGTTTTTCCTGAAACTAATTTACCTGCTTCATCGACAAAATACACCACAATCTTGGTAATCTTTTCTTGATTACCCACAGGAACAACCGCTCGCTCTTTAACTTTTTGTCCATAAAATATTGGAGTTTTAAATTTGCGTCTCGATCGCTTACTAGAACTATCTGTCTTAACTTCAGTTAATTGTTGATTCCCCAAGTTTGATTTTGATTGAGCAAAAGCATTACCATTTGACAAGATTAAAGGCAATACCATTATGGCAAGACAAAACTTGAATGAAAATTTTAAATATAAGCACATTCGCCCATTATTCTACATAATAGAAAAATAACGGCAAAAAAAAATAGAGATATTATTAATAACATCTCTACGCAGCGTATTTATTGATGAATAATATGTACCACACAAGGCACTGGGTGGATTATTAACTACTTATTGTCCAATTCAACTATACAGCGCGACGAGTTAACAAACCCCAAATAAAGATTAGCAACATTGCACCTATGACAGCACTAACAATACCAGAGACACTTAACGCCGTTGTCCCGACTCCCAGCAAGGCTTGACCAATATATCCCCCTACCAAAGAACCTAAAATACCCAAACCGATAGTTGCGAGAATGCCACCACCTTGATTACCAGGATAAATTAATTTTGCTAAAGCACCTGCGATTAGTCCTAATACTACCCAAGCTAAAATACCCATGTTTTGCTCCTAAACTTCTAAATAATTTATGTAAGTAATTTGTTATTAGTAATGTATCGATTCCTAACATAGACTTCTTCTATCTAAGTACATATCCTAATAATCTATCCAAAGAAAGAGAGTAACTTAAAAGTAAAGTTTAGAGTGTGTTGGCAAATAATCAGTAATCAGTTGCGTTCTGTTCTAGCTTAAATAGCTATGAAAAAGCAAAAATGTCTATGCTTTATTTTCTCGTGGTTAATTATAATTCTAGTGAGTTAATTCGCCGTTTAGTGGCTTCATTAGGCGTTTATTCGCCTGGGGAATATAAAATAATTATTATTAACAATTCTCCCGACGATCGCGAAGTTTTAAAGCTAAAAAGTGAGGAGAGCGAAGTAATTGCAGCTCAAGATAATCTTGGCTTCGGCAAAGCTTGTAATCTGGGTTTAAATTGGATTTATAGGCAAAATAATCAAGCAATTGTCTGGTTAATTAATCCTGATACTTATTTTAATTCAGCATTAATTAATTCAGATACAGGGAAGTCTCCAGCTAACGAAGCGATCGCTTTTTTTACTCAACATCCTCAAATATCTATTCTTGGTACAATCGTCTACAATCGTGCAGGTGAGATTACCGCAGCGGGAGGAACATTTACCCCTGGTACTGCTGCTTTAACAATCTTAAATTCATTACCTCAAGATTTGAAATCAGACTACTTTAGTACTGACTGGGTAAGTGGCTGTAGTTTACTGCTCAATCTGGCTAACTTTGCTCAATGTCCCAGCTTCGATCCTCGCTATTTTTTGTATTACGAAGATTTAGATTTTTGCCTCCGCTATGGTCAACAGGGATTGCAAGTTGCTGTAACTCCCTTACTTAAAGTTTTTCACGATACTTCTGCCATTAGCGATCGCAATTTATTGGTTAAATATCAACACATAACTAAAAGCTATCTAATTCATGTTGAAAAACACGGCAGTTTAGCTACTTTTTTGTTCACCAATCTACGGATGTGCCTGAACACAGTGAGACTATTAATATTTAAACCAGAGCAAGGTTTAGGCAAACTAATCGGCATTTATCGTTATTGGCAGACAAGATTGCAAGATGATTCCCCCAAGCTTGAGGGTTAGGGGGCTGAACCCATTTTTAAATACCTAACAAATTAATCTGGATACACTGATAAGTCTGGTCTTCTGTTTAATATTGGGTAAAAAACTCTTGCTGGTAAAGATGCTTCAACACAGTTGCATCCGTTAGATTATATTGCAAAGGAGTAATTGTAATATAGCGATCGCGAATTGCCTGCACATCAGTCAAAATATGCGGTGGAAGATGAAGATCTTCTGGTTGTTCAATATCTTCAACGATTTCTCCTTCTAACCAATAATAGCTTTTGCCTCGGGGATCTAAGCGCCGCTCAAACTTTTCAATATAGCGACGCAAACCTTGACGGGTAACTAATACCCCAGCTATTTCCGAAGCTGCTATCGGCGGAATATTAACGCTGAGTAAGGGGGGTTTAGGATAATTATTAGCCAACTGAGGTAATAATTTGACGGCAAAATCAGCAGCAGGCTGAAACTCAAAAGCGGAAAAGCTGGCTAAACTAAATGCCACACTCGGAATACCTTCTAAGACTCCTTCCATCGCTGCTGACACCGTACCTGAATATAAAACATCCGTACCTAAATTTGGTCCATGATTAATTCCCGAATAAACAACATCAGGACGAGTTGGTAAAACTGCACTGAGAGCAAACTTTACACAGTCGGCAGGAGTCCCCGAACATGACCAGGCAACTACAGATTCCTCAAACACTGAATCAACTTCTTGGGCTCTAATTGGCTGATGCAGTGTTAAACCATGTCCTGTCGCCGAACGCTCACGATCTGGACACACCACCGTTACCTGATGACCAGCTTGAGCAAGAGTATTGGCTAAAGTGCGAACTCCTAAAGCAAAAATACCGTCATCGTTACTAATCAAGATATTGCTCATCAATTACCCGCTCGATTAAAATTAGCTATTGCTACAAACCATAGCAAAAAACAGCCTGAAGACTTTAATAAATCTGACGTTGATGATTAAAGTTTGAATTAATCTTGAATGATTATATGGCGATCGCTATCAAAATAAACTAAATTTTGTGCTTGAAAATCCCCTAGGATTCTGGTGACCGTTACTCTAGTAGTGTGAATCACTTCTGCTAGATGCTGATGCGTAAACCTGACTGGCAAACGAATACCATCCTCAACCGAATGTCCTATCTCTTGTTTGAGCATTGACAGTAGATCTCTTAAGCGATCTTCGACTTTACTGGTGGCAATAATTGTTAATAAATGCTGAGATTGAAGTAGGCGATCGCTAAACTGTGCAAGTAACTGTCTTGCTAAGATGGGGTATCTAACCACATCATGGGTGGAGTAACGCTTAACATAAACATCTCCTAGAGCAAGCGCCCGATAAACTAAGACATCATCAGCTATATTCCCAAAAACTCCATTTGCCGTAACCCAGCCAGAGATTACTTCTCGACCATCTTGCTGAATTCGACTTAACTCTACTACTCCACGGTAGACTTGCCATATTTCTGAATTTAACATAGAAATTTCATCTCCTCGACGATATTGCTGTACAAGCAAATCTGTTTCTCTTCCTCTTGTTTTCAAGCTGGAGGTGGTTGTCTGGCTCAATAACATAATTCTATGAGTAATTCTTCTTTTGTTAACCATGTTAACGTTTAGTTTAGACAGTTTAAGTAAACATCTAATAAAGAAGACATTAAACTGGGAATGTGCTTGTATTATCAGTTATTCGCGTAAATATTAAGTTTTTTTGATATCTTAACTGCACCTTCAATTTGATTGGGTATTTGAGGTCTGGCGGTATTTCTGCTTTAGATTTAGCAAAAACTGCATCCAGGCGATCGCAGGAGTATGATAAAAAGTAAAAATATCACCATAAGCTAATTGAGCATTTTTATGATGTTGTAGATGTCTTTCTGGTGTGGTGATAAATAGTATTCGGCAGCAAAAAGCGATCGCTTTGGGAGTCTGCCAGTTAATAATCGAAACGTGTCGCCAAATTACGTGTAGCTCTCCCATAATTAAAGCCAAAATAGTTCCTACGGGGGAAATATTCCAGGTTAGAGGAATAAAGATAAAGTAAGGTAAAGCTCCCAAAAAGCCATCTAAAATCACTAAAGGATTACGGCTTAAAACTGCATAATGAATAAAGTTGCGATTCTTGCCATGATGAACTAAGGTATGAAATTTACCAAAAACATGTTCAGGAACATGATAGAAAAAAGTAGATAAGAAATCACCAACTAGTAGTAAAAACAAAGCGACAAAAATAGTTTTAGTCAAAAACATAGCTCACTCCAGGGATACAGGTGCTAGCTTATTAGTTATTAATTAAGACTATTTTATTAAATACTTAAAATATGATTGTTCCCAGATTAAATTGCACTCACTCCTGTTTCTTTCGTTCTAATTCTAATTGTTTCATGAACATCTGAGACAAAAATCTTACCGTCACCAATTTCGCCAGTACGAGCAGCTAGAGATATTTGCTGCACTACTAAATCTACTATTTCATCTTCAATAATGGCTTCTAGTTTGATCTTAGTTGTCAAATCAACTTTATGTTCCGTACCTCGATAACGAGTCGTCATCCCTTTCTTATGTCCAAAAGCTCTAACTTCGGAGATTGACATGCCAATTACTCCCGCTGAAATTAGGCTAGTTTTAACATCGTCAAGTTTATGAGAATGAATAATTCCTTCAACTTTCTTCAATTTACACCTCCAGAATTTATAGATTGAATTATTTACTACTAAAATGATTTTCTGTCATTATTACTTATAGCTCTACCAGATTGTTGTCAACGATAGCAAACTCCTTTGGTATTGCTTTAACTAATTTTTTGACTATGTTTTTGAGCAAGTAACTTATTAATTACTATTAATTAATATAATAAATTTAGTTTAGATAAAGAAATTTTTTTGCCTATCTATTCCATGCAAAATACCTAATTCACCAATACTTTGAATACTTTTTGCCATTTTGTCAGCAAAGTGAATAACATAGGGTAAACGACTGTAAGCATAAGCACTAGCTGGATTGAGCATACTCAGACGATCTATCTGTTTGGCTAATGTTTCTAAAGGTGTATCGCCGAAATCCCTTACCACTTTTAAAGGACGTACGCTGCCTCCTGCTTTTGTTTCAGAGGTTACAATATAAAAAGTTTTGTTATCAGTTGAAAGTACTGCTGTTCCTGGCAAAGCATCGATTAAAGATTTAGATCGATCTGGTAATATTGCCATTCTCCCCGCACCACTTTTTCTAATGCCTAAAAGATCGACAGCAATCTGATTAGCTAATAAATCTGCTACTACATCGTCAAATTCTTCACATTGTACTATGCCATCTCGAAGTAGCAATACACGGCGAGGAAGTCTATTTTCAATTTTTTGAAATCTCTTAATAATATTAGTCACAGTGCGTATAATTGCTGCTGAACTTATTTTTTCTCCAGGTTGTGCTTCTGGAAGTTCCCAACCTAAACTTTGTCCATTAGCCAAAATAGCAAAAGCGCTCGTGCCATAATAAAGATTTCCATTTGTCCCCGCATCGAAACCAATAACTATTTCTGCTGCATATTCATCCTGCAAAGGTTCTAAGGCAACTGGTTGCCATTTTGCCTTAATTAATAAACCCAAGATAATGTTAGCTAACCGATATTTTTCCTCCTTAAACATCGGCTGCATAAACTGAAGAGCAATATTAGCTGCTAAGGCTTCTTTTTCTAGTTGTATTTTTTCAGTATTTTGTAACCAAGGACTAATGACTAAAATAGTTTGAGTTCCTCGATCTGCCCAATCTTGCCAAAACTGTTGGCGGGTAAATATACTATTAGGTAAATCATTCTTATTCTTAGCTGATTCCAATACAATATCTACATCGCTTTTTCTAGCCACATATTCTAGTTTATCTTTAACAAATTTAGACCAATTACTGTTTTCTGTTAAGTCTAAACAGCCAAATTGCTGCTCTCCTGTCCGAAAACAACCGTCATCTAAGCTATTTATTGTTCGGTAAACTTTGTTAGATTTAGTTAATAGTAAAGGAGTTTTTCTATTGAAAATAATTCCTTTAGTTGTTTGAGGCTTAATTAGCCGATCTGAATTATAAATATTTCTACTCAACCATTGAGCGGTGTTATTTGATTTATCGAAACGTTGTTGAATTGTTTTTTTTACTTGTTTAAATACTTTAGCTGCGGCTGACGAACCTCGATCTTGTAAATCGCTCAAAATCTCCATTGTTATGCTGGGTCTAAGTCTAGTAGATAAATGAGCCAGTTCTTTGCTTTTACCATTAATACTACTAACATATACCACACGAGCGTCTTTAATTTGTTTTTCTGTAGCTTTATCTTTATCTAAGTTTCGATGATAATTTGCTAAACTTCCCAGATTAGGAATTATCGTAGTTTCTGGATCTTCATCACTAATACGAATAAATTTCCAGGAACAATTATCATAAGTATTACGAACCCAATTAATTGGTATATCTCTATAGTTTTGCAACCATTCTTCTAATGTCCAAGAACTATAAAAACGATGGTGAATATCAATTTCTAAAAAAATAATTCCTGAATAATGAAGTTCAATATTTAAACTAACACCCATATGAACTTCCCAACCCAAATCTTGTAAAATTATATTATCTGCATCCCAGCAAATAAATCCTCCTTGGGAAGCACGCTCAACTCTATTTCTAGCAAGTTTATATCTTAATTCTCGTTCTAACCATTTTCTTTCTAATTGTTCTAAAACTTCTCTTTCATAAGAAACATCTAAATTCAATAGTTGTGTACCTTGATACTTTAACGTCCAATTATCTTGTTTTAAATATTCTTCTGATATTAGTTGCTTGGTAATAATTGTTGACTTAAATCTTACTCCTGGTGTTCTTATCTTCCAAGGAATTTGATTAATTGCCGAATATTCTTTTCCTAGTTCTGGAGATGGATTGAATATATAACTATAAACCTGGACTGTTTTTTCGCTATTACTTAGTTTTTTGACAGGAAATTTATTCAAAAAAACTTGAGGAGTATATTTTGTCATTTATAGCAATTAATTGTTGGTATGGTACTACAAGAAAATTAAACAGTTAACTAAGTTTATTAATACAAATTAACTATAATTGAGGTAAAGCTTTGTAAATAGTACCCTACCAGGTAATTAAATCACTCAATTGTTCCTGAGACTTAACAATACCCAAGCTGCAAAAATTACCTTTTTTGAGATATAAATAAAATGCGATCGCGCAAAGTTCTTAATTTGTCCTAAAGGATACACTTCGTTATCTAATCGACATCCAGCGATTCGATCTCATGGAAATATTTGAAATCTATATACTGATTCCCTTGAGAGGTTTGATAAAAAATATCGACAAAGCGATGATTCCAAAGAATATTATTAGCACCATAAGTATGGGGTACATGAAGAGAATGATAGACAGTTTCGTCAATGCCATTTAAGGAGATAGCTAACATGGCTCTAGTCTGAGCCAAAGATTCAGGACTAGCTTGCCATAAAGGACTAGTTTCATCAATTGGATGCATAATAGTCCAGCTAAGAGTAAATCTGGGAGTGCGATCGCGTACTAATTTTAGTAAATGAAATCGGCGCATAAACTCCCCTTCACTATTGATTTCATCTCGCATCAGATAAACTCGTACTTGCGCTTCTAAAAT
>JBDKJC010000123.1:0-7698 GCA_039796815.1 Cyanobacteriota bacterium
AACCCCAAACCATTACCTGGCAAGCGCCTGTAATTAACCTAACCCATCAGATACAGGGCATTGGTAGTAGCTTTGGTCAAATTGAAGGAGTAATTAAAGTTATCTCTAGTCTGCAACAAAGCGATAGCGAAGCGTGGGCGCAGCCCAATCGCATCAATCGCCAAACCATTATTGTTGTTCCCTACACCGACGCTGGTTGGTCGCCTCTTCTTGCCCGTGCGGGGGGAGTAATTTCTGAAGTTGGAGGTCGTTTATCCCATGGTGCGATCATCGCCAGAGAATACAATATTCCTGCGGTAATGGACGTAGACAATGCCACTAACTTATTTCATGATGGTCAATTAGTGAGACTTGACGGTCAGACAGGAATTATCGAAATATTAAACTAAAATCATTACCAAAACAAGCGCTCGCCCCGACATCTAAAAAACCCCCAATACTGGTCGCAATTAATTCCTAAAGCAATTTCCAGAACTTTACTCACGGTTGCGCTCCTTTGGATTTTGCTAACGCATCTAATTGCTGTTGTTCGGCTGACAATTTTTGTAACGATGTCGCGATCGCCATTTTCTTGTTGCCTTCAACGTTCGCACCCATTAATTGAATAGTCTGCTGCAATTGCTGAAGCAAGATGGGTCGATACAATATTTTTGGACAACAGGCTAGCTTAAGCTTAATTCTATATATATTAGGATGTTAGCTTAATAATCATAATGCTAATTCCTCTTTTTGAACTATATTAAAGATTAATCATTATTTTGTTATATGTTTGCTCTGATTATCGTTGTCGCTCTAATTTTAATGGGTTCGGCTTTTTGTTCTGGAGCGGAAGCAGCAATACTGTCTATTTCTCCAATTAAAGTCAGACAATTAGCTCAATCTAAAAAACCAGCAGCCTTAGCTCTTGCACGTATTCGTTCGCATATTACCCGACCTATCGCCACAATTGTTATTCTCAATAATATCTTTAATATCGTTGGCAGTATTATTTTTGGTAGCATGGCCATCAGGGTTTTAGATACTAAATGGTTAGGACTTGTTTCAGGAATTCTCACCTTCCTAATTATTATTTTTGGCGAAATTCTGCCGAAAACTGTAGGTCAACGCTATGCTGAATCTATTAGTTTATTTGTTGCCATCCCCGTTAAATTTTTAACCATCATTTTGACTCCTTTGGTGTGGTTAGTCGAGCGTGCCACTGCGCCTTTTGTTAAGCGTCAAAGCCTTCCTACTACTGATGAAGCAGAAATTAAATTTTTGACTAACATTGGTTATCAAGAAGGAGTAATTGAAGACGATGAAGCGGAAATGATTCAGCGAGTATTCCAGCTAAACGACCTTAACGCTTCAGATTTAATGAGTCCTCGCATTATTGTTACCTACCTTAAAGGCGAACAAACCCTAGCTGAATGCCAGTCCGAAATTATCAAATCTCAACACACCCGCATCCTGGTAATCAATGAAACCATTGATGATGTTACGGGATTGGTACTTAAAGACGAACTTTTAACCGCCATGATTGAAGGAGATGGCGATCGCCAAATTAATACTCTTCAGCGCCCCGTCCATTTTGTCCCCGAAACTAATCGCGCCGATAAACTGCTCAAGGTATTTCAAGATAACCGCGAACATTTAGCAGTAGTCCTAGACGAATACGGTGGAATGGCTGGAGTTGTCACGCTAGAGGATGTTTTAGAAGTATTGACGGGGGAAATTGTCGACGAGACTGACCGCAATGTAGATTTACAAGAGATTGCTCGTAAGAAGCGTCTACGTTTACTTAAGTCCAGAGGAATTAACAACGAGTCATTGACTTAAACTTACGATCGATTACTATACTAACCCTGAGAAATAGTAAGTAAAACAAATAGTTAATTTACGTTTGAAAATTCTTGAAACAAAATATTATCTAAAATTATAAAAATAATATTAATCTTAGATAAACTTCAGATAAAGATTAGTTTGATTTACTGTTATTACCTTTTGATAGATGACCTCTTGCCATTATGATTATAAAGGTTTATTTACTACTTGCATAAGGTATAAGGTGAAATTAAATGCATAACTAAATTTGATTTGTATCTTAATCAGTTTTTTATTAAATTTACTTATGCATAGTAGACATAATAATTCAATTAACTTGTAAATAGGTAAGATCGAAAAATTTAAACTCTTTTAAGATTAAGATTTTTAAACCGAATAAATGAATATTCTCGAACAAGTTCTTACTCAAGAACAGCAAGATCTTTTGCCTACGGAAGAGGATGTTTGCTTTTATGAGTCACACGGCTGGTATATCTCCCCCCCCGTAATTCCTGAAGCAGTAATCGATCGGGCGATCGCTGGTAGCCAAGCTTTTTATGAGGGAGCTAGGGATGGAGTACTTCCCGTCGCCACAGGCTATAGCAACTGGAAACCAGAGGACGGCGATATTATCCGCAACAACGAATTTGTCTCACTGCAAAAAACCGAGCTTAAGCAGTTAGCACTTCAACCAGTTATTGGCGCGATCGCGGCTAAATTAGCTAGGACTAGTGAGATTCGGATTTTAGACGATCAGCTAGTCTACAAGCCTCCTGCTAAGTCGTCATCAAAAGTTAGCAGCGCGGTAGGATGGCACAGCGATCGCGCTTACTGGAGTACCTGTAGTTCAGATAATCTTTTGACTGCCTGGATTCCTTTCCATGACTGCGATCGAGCAAGAGGTCCTTTAGTAGTTTTAGATCAAAGTCATCGGTGGTCTGGTTTACAGTCAATGAGGCATTTCAACAATGCCAATTTAAGTCAACTAATCCATGAATTACAAGTAGCAGGTAAACAAGTAATTGAAATTCCCATGACTCTTAAAAAAGGTCAGGTTAGTTTCCATCACTGCTGGGCAATCCATGGCAGTTATCCCAATCATAGTCAACAGCATCGACAAGCTTTGGCAGTTCATCTTCAGGATCGAAATAATTGTTATCAACCTTACACTAATACCCAGGGCAAAGAAATCCATATTTTCGATGAGCAGCTCTGTCGTAAGCTAGCTAACGGCGATCCTGATTTTAGCGACCCCCAAGTATTTCCCGTAGTTTGGGCAGCGCCATAATCAGTATTTGCTCAAACATTAATAATGTTAACTAGCCGAATCTTTTTGAAGCTAAAGCTGATAAGATTTCCCCTTTTAATTGCCCTTTTAAAATCAATCATTATATTAAAATCATTTAATCAGCAATGGATATAGTTACTTTAGATGTAAATCATCCTTTGTGGTTGGCAGCCCTCGAACAATTGCCTCACGATGTATATCATCTACCAGACTATGTTGCTCTAGATGCTCGACGTACTGGTACTCTTCCCGAAGCATTCTTCTTGCAGGATGACGATAAAATATTTTTTGCCCCCTATTTACTACGTTCTTGTGCTGATATTACAGAATTTTTCAAGACAGAAGTTTATGATATTATCTCTCCCTATGGTTATCCTGGCATCTTAATGAGTGGTGCTGCTGCTAATCATCCAAACTTCGCCGACTTTGCCTTTCAGCAGTTTCGCCATACTTTACAGAGGAGAGGAGTATGTTCAGCTTTTCTACGATTACACCCAATTTTGGGAGAAAATTTTGCCAAAGTTTTTCTGTCAAATCCTGTAATCGAAAATGGAAAAACTGTCTCGATTGATTTGACTTTAGATGAAGCTAAGATTTGGGCAAAAACTCGTAAGGGACATCAAAGTACAATTAATAAATGTCTAAGATTAGGATTTAGTGCCAAAACCGTATCCTTCACCGAATATATCGATGAATTTATCTCGATCTATGAAGAAACAATGAATCGGGTCAAGGCAATAGATATTTATTACTTTAGTCGTGATTACTTTGAAGGGCTATTAAAATTAGGAGAGAAAGTTCACTTAGGAGTAGTTGAACTGCAAGGAGAAATCGTCTGTGCTTGCCTATTTTTTGAATCTTGTGGCATTGTTCAAGCTCATTTAGGTGGCACTAGAAGTGAGTTTCTTAAGTATTCTCCTTTTAACTTACTACTACACCAAATGCGACTTTGGGCAAAGGAAAGGGGAAATCAATATCTACATATCGGTGGTGGTGTAGGCGGTAAGCAAGACAATCTCTATACTTTCAAGTCAGGCTTTTCTAAACAGAGACATGAGTTTTTTACATTGCGCTCAGTGGTCGATTTAGAAAAATATAATGACTTGCTACAGTTTAGGGCTAAGGCTATTAATAAGTCTGTGGAGGAGCTACAGCAATCCCAGTTTTTTCCTGCCTATCGTGCCAGCTAGTTAAAAACAATGAGCCCTAAAGGATTCCCTAAAGGGTATATGCGAAGCGGTATGCCACGGCACTAGCTTCGCGTCGTCCTTTAGGACACCTTCGGACGATGCGACCCTAAAGGGTTAGCTATCGCGTCAGCGAGTGTGACCGAAGGGAATCCTTTAGGGCTTTAGTATAAGCTTCGCGTCACAATGAATAATGGCTTTGAGATTGATGGCCCAAAGCAAAAAACCTAGAGACTTAAAACAAAGCCAATCTAGGCTAAATTAAAATAGTAATTAATTTTTGTAAAGTATCGTTGCGACAGGTTTAGTTTTCTGGCTTGATAAGAGTAGCCAAAAAATGCAGATCATATTTTGTAGCTCCTGATATTTAACTGGAGCTAAGGATAAGCAAAACTCGATCGCTAACTTTTAACTAAGGATGAGCTAAGTACAGTTTAAACTGGGATATCGCACCACCTAGTTAAAAATAACTTTTCATCAAAAAAAGTCGATTAACAAAAATTATCTTGATTTAGCATCGATACTTTAGTCTTAATTAATAGGAGTAAATCTACACCATGCAAATGCTTAAAAAAATCTTCAATTCTAATAATAAATACTATTTAGAATTAGATGAATTAAAAGATTCTGAAGTAGTCAAAACGGCTTTGAAAACCGCAGAAAAGGCAACAGAAGTCGTCAAGGAGAAGGCGGTGGAAATAGCTAAATCTGAACCAGTGCAAGAGGTGGTAAAAACCGCTGGAGAAGCGGTAGACACTGCTCAAGATAAGCTAGAGTCGGCGATTGCTGAAAATAAGCCTGCTCGGGTTAAATCTACTAAAGCTAATATTGCCAAGGGAAAAGCGTCAAACAATAGTAAAGTAGCTAAGTCTCAAGCAGTAAAACAAGAAGTTAAGGCTGCTCCTCAAAATAATGGTGCATCATCCTTTGAGCCTCCATTTTGGGTTGCGGCAATGAATAATACCAACTCAACAAATAGCAATAGTAATGGTCAAATGGCGGAAGCAACCTTTGCTGCTAGCGATAAATTAATGCCGACTACGACTAAATATCGTCGCCGTCCTGGAGGTAGTTTAGCTAAGTTTAGAGATATGGCTAAAACAGCTAAAACACCCAGAAAATAAACTATTTTTATTAATAAATTGTTAGCTTCGTTGCCCTGCTATTGGATAGTTTAATAGCGATCGCTGAAGGAAGAATTACCTACCTCAAGGTAGTCTTCCGTTTTGATTGTTTCATTGATGATCTTTTAACAATAATTGAAGTTCTGGGATTTTCTAGCTTTTAAGTTTTGTAAGCTAAAGCAATTGACCAGATTAGCGACAAACTTTGTCCCCCTTTCCGATAAGATGAAAGTTGCCGCTTTTTTATTTAAGCTAGCGCTTAGTTTAGTTAAGAAACCCGTCTAAATTAACTAGGCTTTTACATAGTTCGAAACGGGTTATTTAAAAGGAAAAATCAATGAATCAAGAAATTTTTGAAAAAGTAAAAGGCATCGTCGTCGATCAATTAGAAGTAGAAGCCGATCGCGTTACCCCAGAGGCGAGCTTTGCTAATGATTTGGGTGCTGATTCTCTTGACACAGTAGAATTAGTTATGGCTTTAGAAGAAGAATTTGATATCGAGATTCCTGATGAAGCAGCAGAACAAATAGATACTGTCGGCAAAGCAGTTGAGCATATTGCTACAGAAACTGCCGCAGCTTAATTCTCGTCATTCTTCTAAAGGGAGTCGATCGAGGCTGCCAACTTGATTGAAGTAATCGTCAAAAGTGTCCCAGCTTAATCGAGGATGAACATAATTGAGGGCAGCCTGAATCAGTAAGTGCCATAGCAAAAGCGTATTTAAAGAGCAAAAATGACAAATAGGCAAAACAAGCGAGTTGTAATCACGGGCTTGGGTGCAATTACCCCGATTGGTAAAAATCTAGCGGACTATTGGGATGGTTTATTGCAGGGGCGAAATGGAGTAGGTGCAGTAACTCTATTTGATGCCTCAGAACACGCCTGTCAAATTGCTGCGGAAGTTAAAAACTTCGATCCTCACCAATATCTCGATAAAAAAGACGCCAAACGGATGGATCGATTCACTCAGTTTGGTGTCTGTGCTAGTATCCAGGCGATCGCTGATGCCAAGTTAGAAATTAATGAGCTTAACGCCGATCGAGTGGGAGTCTTAATTGGTACTGGTGTAGGCGGTCTCAGGGTTATGGAAGAACAAAACGAAAACTTACTTAACAAAGGGCCGAGAAAAGTAAGTCCTTTCACAATTCCCATGATGATCGCCAATATGGCAGCGGGTTTGACGGCAATTCATACGGGAGCCAGAGGACCTAATTCTTGCACTGTAACAGCCTGTGCAGCGGGTTCTCATGCCATTGGCGATGCTTTTCGCTTAGTTCAAGGAGGCTATGCCACGGCAATGATTTGTGGTGGTGCAGAAGCCGCCGTGACGCCTCTTTCTTTTGCTGGTTTTTGTTCGGCAAAGGCGCTCTCTACTCGTAATGATAGTCCTAAGAATGCGAGTAGACCATTTGATCGCGATCGCGATGGTTTTGTTATGGGGGAAGGTTCGGGGATTTTGGTGATTGAAGAACTCGAACATGCCCTTAAGCGTGGTGCCAGAATTTATGCGGAGATTGTTGGCTATGGGATGACCTGTGATGCTTATCATATGACCTCTCCCGTACCTGGGGGACAGGGGGCAGCAAAAGCGATTGAGTTGGCCTTAGTAGACGGAGACTTGAATCCTAATCAAGTGGATTACATCAACGCTCACGGGACTAGTACTCAAGCAAATGATTCCAATGAAACCAAGGCGATTAAGAAGGCATTAGGGGCAAGAGCAAGTCAAATTACAGTTAGCTCTACTAAGTCAATGACTGGTCACTTATTAGGTGGATCTGGAGGTATTGAGGCAGTGGCTACGGTAATGGCGATCGCCAATAATCAAGTTCCTCCTACGATTAATCTAAACAATCCCGATCCAGATTGCGATTTAGACTATGTGGCTAACGCCAGTAGAGAGCAGGAAGTGAACGTGGCTTTATCAAATTCTTTTGGTTTTGGCGGTCATAATGTTACTCTTGCTTTTAAAAAATATAGCTAAATCATTTAAATTTATTTTGGCAAAAAAGTGTTTGAAAGTGTTTGAAAGTGTTGGAATTTGCTAGCTGTTCCTATAGCATGAGAAGATAAGCACAATTGATAACAGAATTCTAAAATCATTTAGTCTGCTCACAAGCTTCCTCAAATAGCGTCAAAGCACCCCAAAATTTTTTGTTTTATCGTAGTTTATTTATATAACAAATATGGTAGTTGCCACCCAATCAACTAAGTCAGTTGAAGAACTTTGTATTAATTCGATTCGTTTTTTGGCAGTAGATGCCATAGAAAAAGCTAGCTCTGGACATCCAGGATT
>JBDKJC010000124.1:0-7655 GCA_039796815.1 Cyanobacteriota bacterium
TGCTCAAGAGAACAGTCGAAACCAAACCAAAAGCGATCGCTTTATTTTTATTCATAAATTACCCAATTTTATCTATTAAAAACTAGTATCGATGCAATAAGATACTGATTACTGATTACTGATTACCTAAGCTGGCGATCGCCATTTAAAATAAACTAAGCAGAAATTTCGTAGAGTAAATAAACTGCCACAGGAGTTAACGGAAACTAGCATTATCTGTACCTCGCAGATCTAAAAAAAAGCTAATGATGTATAAGACCATCGGTGGGCATTCTGACTCTGGAGTTTATCAAGCATAAACTCCTCACAGTTGCGGGACAGTGCCAGATTCTCACTGGGCTTCCCCCCTTACGTTTGCACAGAGATTCTGCACAAAACCGACTGATAAATAATTATGGTGAGGCAATATTACCACTAATAGTGTCACTACAGGACAATCTACCATCGAGGCGTAAAATTAAGACTTGCAACTACTTGAGTGTGAGGTTATTGGTCTTGGTATAATCTGCTTTAAAGCAAATCTTAAATAATTGCAGAGAAATGGCAGACTGGCAGGTAGTTGAGGGTGGCATCACCGCACCAAAAGGATTTATGGCAGCAGGCATCGTTGCTGGATTAAAATCTACAGGGGCAAAAGACTTAGCTCTGATTTTATCTCAATCAGACGCGATCGCCACAGGGGTGTTTACAACTTCTCAGGTACGTGCTGCCTGCGTTGATTATTGTCGTCAGTGTCTTCAGCTCAAAGCTAGTGCCAGAGCGATCTTATGTAATGCGGGACAGGCTAATGCTGCCACAGGAGAGGCAGGGTGGGAAGATGCTCAAGAAAGCGCGAGACTACTAGCTCAAGAACTAAATATCGATCCTAATGCTGTCCTGTTGGCTTCTACAGGGGTAATTGGCAAAAGAATCAAGATGGAGCAACTACGTCAAGGAATTTTACCTCTAGTCAGAGCAGCCAGCGAAAATGGTGGGGCTGATGCAGCTAAGGCGATCGTTACCACTGACCTCGTTACCAAAGAAATTGCTTTAGAAAGCATGATTGAAGGTCGTCCTGTCCGTATTGGAGGCATTGCTAAAGGCTCAGGTATGATCGCCCCGAACATGGCGACAATGCTGGGGTTTATTACCTGTGATGCTGCCGTATCGACTGGTTTATGGCATCAAATGTTAAAACGTGCTGTAGATCGAAGCTTTAATCAGATTACTGTCGATGGTGATACCAGTACTAATGACTGTGTGTTGGCGCTGGCAAATGGACAGTCCCGTACTACCGCCATTACTGAAAATAGTCCTAACGCTCAAAAGCTAGAAACAATGTTGACGGCTGTTTGTCAATATCTAGCTAAAGCGATCGCTCGTGACGGCGAAGGCGCAACCTGCCTCATTGAAGTCCAGGTATCAGGCGCACCCGATGACCGAGCAGCATCCCAAGTAGCCAAAACTATTGTTGGCTCATCTCTGGTTAAGTCAGCCGTATTTGGTCGCGATCCTAACTGGGGTAGAATTGCCGCAGCAGCAGGTAGAGCAGGAGTTAAGTTTCATCAGGATGAACTGAACATCAAACTGGGGGATCTGGTCTTGATGCGTAATGGACAACCTCAAGAGTTCGATCGCCATGCTGCGAGTAATTACCTCAAAGCAGCAGCAGCAGGAGAATATTTAAAACAAGATACTGTCTTAATTTCAGTTGAGATTGGCTTAGGCTCTGGTAAAAGCACGGCTTGGGGTTGTGACTTGACCTATAAATACGTGGAAATTAACGCAGAATACACAACTTGAACTGTTGATTAAATTAGCTCTAAGAATTTAGAAGAGTTTAACTTAAAAGTTTAATTTTAGTTTAAGATAAGATAATTAATTTTATTTAAGCGCTTATTAAGAACTATTATGCTCGATAACAAGCCGATTTAGCTGATTTTTGCTGCTCTTTAATCATTCGACTTACAGCGAATTTTAGTTGGATAGAATTTATTACTTATTACTTCAATATGGGTGCAAAAGTACCCAATCATTTCAGATGCCAACTTTTTCTAATCAATCTGTGGTCTGTGTCTTTCCAGATTATTTACCGCAATCAAACCTATGATTCAAGTCTCCGTTATTATCGCCGCGTATAACACGGACAAATATATCGCTAAAGCCATAAATTCTGCTTTGTTTCAAACGTTGACTAACATTGAAGTGATTGTAGTTGATGATTGCTCCACGGATAACACGATCCAAGTGGTTCAAGCAATTAAAGATCCTCGGCTCAAGCTAATCTCCAACAGTGAGAATTTGGGTGCAGGAGAAGCAAGAAATAGAGCGATCGCTGTAGCTCAAGGTAAGTGGGTTGCTATCCTCGATTCTGATGATTGGTATGCACCACAAAGACTAGAAAGATTAGTTGCTCTTGCCGAACAAGAACAGGTAGACTTTATTGCCGATGATTCGTACCTGATTGAAGATGGAGTTAGCAGCCCCTGGAGTACCATAATTCAAGCCAGTGGGACTAAAATTAACTCAATTCAACAGTTTGTCGCCAGCGAGTTTATTTTGACAGATATTGAAGGTAGATCTGGCTTACATCTTGGCTTTACTAAACCATTGTTTAAGCGAGAATTTTTAGTGCAGCATCAAATAAAATATCAAAATATTCGAGTGACTCAAGACTTTTGGTTCGATATTGAGTGCTTTCTGCACGGAGCTAAATTTTGCTTAGTTCCCGAACCCTATTATTTTTACCGCGCTCGTCCTGGATCTTTAGTTTTTACTGACAAAATTGGACGCATGCAAGAGGAATGTGAGGCAATCGAGAGATTTTTCCAAAATACTGCATATCTTGAGCAAAATCCTCAAGTAGTAGCAGCACTACGCTTTAAAAAGCGAGAAACCCAGATCTGGCTCAATTACTATCTGGCGATCGAACCTTTGAAGCAAGGAAGAACATTAATCTGCATCCAGAGAATTTTGTCTCATCCTGGCGTGATTAAATGTTTACTCTTTAATCTACCTCGCTTAGTTGCTCGTCGCTGTCAAAATTTCTCGATCGGCCAACAGGTTAACTATCACAAAAGTGTGTTCAAAGTATAGTAAGAGCAAACAACCGTTTGCCCCTACTAGTTAACTATCTAAATTAACCACCAACTTTTAATAATTCCACATCAAAAATCAAGGTTGCATTCGGCGGAATTACTCCACCTGCGCCTCTAGCACCGTAGCCTAATTCTGGAGGAATAATGAGCGTGCGTCTTTCGCCTACTTTCATCTCGGCAACTCCTTCATCCCAGCCTTTAATTACTTGACCTACCCCAAGCTTAAAGGAGAAAGGACGATTGCGATCGCGAGAACTATCAAACTTGCTGCCGTCTTCTAAAGTTCCTGTGTAGTGAACGGTAACGTTTTCTCCTGTTTGGGGAGATGCACCATCACCCTCCTTAACGACAATATATTTTAAACCTGAGTCTGTTGTAGTAGCGTTTGATAAATCAGCGTTTGGTAAATTCATAGATTCCTCGGGTGAACTGTTGTTTTGAGCGATTAATTGAGGGTTATTAGAAGGCTGCTGTAACTCAAAAGCGATCGCCGCTGTCGAACCGCCTCCCCTGAAAGCAGAAAAGATTAGTACCGATCCACAGAGGAGAACGACAGCAATACTAATCAAGATTTCGTTACTCAATTTTTTGACCACCTGTTAATATATCCTGTTTTAAAATTACTAAAATTGCTCCAGAGACATTGTACAAGTTAACCACAATTTCCCTGTGATTTATTGGGGGATTTTTTAGCCTAAATTTTCCGACAATTGCGGTTTTTCAGGTTGAAGAATGATGATCTGGTCGCCAATTATTGGATTACGAGCGAGTAAAGTTCCTAGTCGATCTTTTAGCTCGAGTTTTTTGAAACTAAGTCCACGAGAACGCTGTAAAATCTCATTTCCTAAGCTATTCTGACGCAGTTCATCCAGTTCGTACCAGTTATCAGTTACCTCAACTAAAAGACTACTTTCAGGCAAATTGACTTGAATATTCTTAATAAATTCACTCGGATAATCTTGAGCCAGCTCTGCTAACTTAGTTTCTAAGGTGGCAATAAAATTTTGTTCGGGAGTAAAGTTTAACTCTGGTTTAATTGTGATCATTTTAAGATTTTTCGGTTTACCAGGAGCGGTTAACTCAGGAGGAATAATAGTTTTGACCACATCTTCAATTGGTTCAGCTATCGGTTCTATTTCAGCGGGGAAGTCGCTGACTTGAGTATTATCAGAACTATTCTCAGAGTTATTTAAGTTTTGAGGAGCATTAATGGAGGGGGTTACTGGAGACTCCTCGGGAATTGTATCTAAATTAACGGCAACTTTCGGCGTGGGTTCAGCTTTAGAAAATAGGTTAGCTATGACTGGGGGTTTCCAAAGCCAAAAGACGGTGACAATGGCGATCGCGATCGCTGTCACCCCAATCACAATTAAACCCAGATTTTTCTTCTTTTGAACTCTCGATACGGGAGTTTTAGCTACGGGAGTTTTAGCAGGGGATTTCTTAGGAGTTTTTTGAGCTGCTGGTTGCTGAATGGAAGCAGCTTTTTGAGTCGTGAAGACAGATTCGCTTGGAGATCCCTTAACCTCAGAAGGGGGAGTAACAGCATCTTCTAACGCTTGAGTGGTAGTCAATAAAGTATTAATAGAGTCAGAAGAAGGAATCTTGGCTGAATTCTGACTAATTTTTTTAATAGTTTCTTCCAGTCGGTCAATACTATCGTTTAACAGCGCAATTGTTTCGGTTTTAGACAAAGGAGGGCTGATATTGGACTCAGATGTAGGATCTAAGTTTGGTTGTGCTTGATTTTCTGCTGATTCCATTTGACTGTACTATTTGATCGGGATTAATATTTCTCAAGTTACTGCATTTATGAATAAATACCACTAAATGACAGTTTTTCGCGCTACCCTAGACTGAACTTGATTGAAGATTGAACAATTAAATTACTCTCTATTTTATCTAAGTCAAAAAAACTTAACCCTAAGCGAGTGAAACAGATTCCCCCAGTTGATTTAACCCGACAATATCAATTAATTAAAGCAGAAGCTGACTCGGCTGTCCTCAAAATCCTTAATTCTGGTCGTTATATAGGTGGTGAGGCGATCGCTACTTTTGAACAAGAGTTTGCTAGTTATCTAGGAGTTCGAGAATGCGTTAGCTGTAATTCTGGCACAGATGCCCTTTTTCTGGCACTACAGGCTTTAAATATTGGCCCAACAGACGAAGTAATTACCACCTCCTTTAGTTTTTTTGCGACGGCGGAAGTGATTACCAGAGTGGGCGCAAAACCAGTATTTGTGGATATCGATCCTGATACCTTTAATCTTGATTTAGCTCAGATCGAACAGGCAATTACGCCCCAAACCAAGGCTATTATGCCAGTTCATCTTTTTGGTCAGCCTGTAGACATGACAGGGTTAATGGCGATCGCCAAGGCGCATCAGCTCTACGTCATTGAAGATTGCGCTCAGGCTGCGGGTGCTGCTTGGGGAGATCGGAAAATTGGAAGTATTGGTGATGTGGGTTGTTTTAGCTTTTTCCCCACCAAGAATTTAGGTGCTTGTGGTGACGGCGGAGCAATTACCACTAATAATCTGGCGATCGCCAAGCAAATGAGAATTCTCAAAGAACATGGTTCTGCCGAACGTTATCGTCATGATTTTATCGGCATCAATAGCCGTATGGACGCAGTACAGGCAGTAATCCTGAGTGTTAAGCTCCCATATCTCGATTATTGGAACCAACAACGCCACCAAGCAGCTCAGTACTATCAGCAGCTCTTAGAGTATGTCAATCTTAAACTACCTCAAGCATTACCAGGGGGCATCAGCGTTTGGAATCAATATACTGTTTGCGTTAGATCGCCTCAGAGTAATCAAAGGGAACTACTTCAGGAAAAGCTAAAAGAACAAGGGGTTATTTCGATGATCTATTATCCAATTCCCTTGCATTTACAGCCTGTATATCAAGATTTGGGCTATCAAAAAGGACAGCTCCCCGCCGTGGAACAAGCTGCCCTAGAAGTATTGTCTTTGCCCATGTTTCCTGGGATTACCCCAACTGAACAAGAACAAGTTGCCTATGCTCTCAAAGACTGCTTAATTGAGTAAATTGATAGTCATTGCTCATTGTTCATTGGTCACTGATACTTGGCTGCGATCGAGAGCTTCAACCAAGCTACGAACTACAGCTACCATCGCTACTTCGCTATTGAGCTGATTGATCGCCGAACCCACCCCAACTCCCGATGCTCCAGCAGCGATCGCCATTGGCACAGTGACGCTAGATAAACCAGAGGCGCAAAGTACGGGAATATTTACTGCCTGAGAAATACTATAAGCAGCAGCCAAGGTGGGGGCTGCTTTTTCAATTAAGCCTCTAACTCCAGGATTGCCAGGTTGAATACTCGTTCCTCCCTCGGTTTGAATTAGATCGGCACCAGCTTGCACCAACTGTTCAGCTAGCTGAACCTGCTTATCTAAAGCCAGAATATGTGGGACAGTGACTGAAAGAGTTACTGTGGGCAACAATGAACGAGTCTGTTGCGTTAATTCTAAAACTTCAGCAGCTTCAAATGTTCTGCCCTGACTGTAAAAACTGTCAAAATTACCAATTTCAATCAGATCGGCACCAGCATTGACGGCACTGACAAATAATTCTGGCTCAACCGCAGAGACACAGATTGGTAAATTAGTTAAATTACGGATTGCTTCCACTAATTGAGGTTGAGCAGCAATATCGACGAAGGTTGCACCGCCAGCTTCGGCAGCTTTGACGACTGCTGTTACCTGTTGGCGATCGAAGTTATTTAAGCCGCTAATCACCTTGAGAGCGTTTTTCCGAGTTAAGGCTTGAGCTAGCTGAGGATGGATGGTCATAAATTTACTTGTTGAAATTTTTAAGTCTGAACTGTAATTAAGTTCGGCGTTGCTGAATTAATTTTCGTATTCTCTGCCTAATGTCAGCTAATAATATCAAACTAGCGCAGGGGATTAATCTAGATCGAAAGATTAATTAAGATTAATTACCAAAAAAGCTATTAGCCGTTAGCTATTAGCTATTGGCTGGGGCGAAGCTCCTTTACGAAATTTTCGACGGCAGTTCCGTTAACTGCTTGCGCTGCCTTAGTACATTTAGCTTTTGTAGCAGCATATCCACTTCAGCTTCTAGATGAAGATATTTAACCTGTTGATTTGTCTGATAATGGGTGGTTTTTGAGATTGGGTTAGATAAAACTGTAGTCATAAATAACTTAATTTTTAACTTATTTTTAATTTTGTTTGATTGTTGCGATCTGAAATCATAACTTATAGGAAAGCAGATTCTAGATAGCATAATCTTTAGATTTCCTTTAGATTGTAATAATTTATACTGCTAATCAACGATATATCAACGGATAGCTAGCAATTATTGAAATTTTTAATCTTTGGTTCTAACTTAAGTAAGTTTCTCTTGTTACGTCATTTGAGAGAAAATAAAGCGAAAGATTTTTCGTAGCGATATTTGCGCAAAAAAGATGAGTTTACTATCTAAAGGCTTTGAAGTTGAAATGTACACTGGCACGCCAGAAGGAAAAATTGTTGGTTTGTCAGACAAAATTGTTCAAGCTTTAGATGGTTTTGTTCGCGAGCCTGA